>JANYFI010000206.1 GCA_025362765.1 Ferruginibacter sp.
GATTCAACTTTAGAAAGGGAGGCAAGGGGACTGATAAGGAAACAGATTGACCGTTATTTTACCACCTTAAAAACCCATAATACCAACGATGAAGTTTTTAGTTCATTTGTAAATGCTGTAACAGGTGAAATGGATCCGCACAGTAACTATTTTGCACCGGTTGACAGCCGTGGTTTTAATGAAATGATGAGTGGAAAATTTTATGGTATCGGGGCGCAGTTAAAAGAAGAAGAAAGCAAAATAAAAATAGCCAGTCTTATTACTGGCATGCCGGCCTGGAAATCAGGCGAGATAGGTGTGAACGACGTATTGATTAAAATTGGCCAGGGAAATGCAGAACCGGTGGACGTTACAGGATATGCGGTTACTGATGCGGTAAAGCTTATTCGTGGTTCAGAAGCAGGAACAGAAGTGAGACTTACCCTTCGTAAACCCGATGGCAGTGTAAAGGTGGTAAGCCTGAAAAGGGGAGAAATAAAACTCGACGATACCTTCGCAAAGAGTGCTATTATTAAAGGAGAACATAAAATAGGGTATATTTATTTACCTGAATTTTACATGGATTTTGAAAAACCAAATGGTGCAAAATGCTCTGAAGATGTGGCCAAAGAGATTGTGAAACTGAAAGCTGAAAATGTGGAAGGTATTGTAATGGATCTTCGGGGCAACGGTGGCGGATCGTTACCGGAAGTGGTAAAGATGGCAGGCTTGTTTATAGAAGATGGACCTATTTGCCAGGTAAGAGGAAGAGATGAAAAACAACCTTATTTATGGAAAGACAGGGATAAAAGCATTTTATACAGTGGTCCATTAACGGTAATGGTAGATGAAGGCAGTGCTTCTGCATCAGAAATTTTTGCAGCAGCTATCCAGGACTACAAACGGGGTATTATCATCGGCAGTACGTCTACTTATGGCAAAGGAACCGTTCAACGTACCATTCCACTAAACCCAGAGGCTGAGAATCCGGTGTTTGCAAAAACGTCCGAAGATTTAGGTACGGTGAAATTAACGCTGCAAAAATTTTATCGCATCAATGGTGGTGCAACGCAGTTAAAAGGGGTTATTCCAGATGTGATAATTCCAGACAGGTATGAATTTTTCAAATCCAGGGAAAAAGACAACGAGTCAGCGTTAAGCTGGGATGAAATTAACAAGGCTGAATACCATCCCTGGGTAAGTAATTATAGTTCCGACGCTGTGATCAACACAGCAAAAGACCAGGTGAATGGAAGCAGCACATTCCAAACAATGAAACAGCAAATTGAATGGATAGACAAGAAAAATGATAAAGAAGTGTCTTTAAATTTAGTTAAATACAGGGCCGATCTTCAGCAATTAAAAACTGCTTACAAGGAATTGGATAGTTTATATAAATTACCTAAAGAAATGACGGTAATTAACAACTCATCCGATACAATTGGATTCAGTGCAGACAAGGATAAGATGGATAGAAACAAACAGTTTTTAAACAGGCTAAAAGGAGATGTGTACATTGATGAAACCGTGAAGGTGATGAATAACATGATCAACCAAACCAATATTGCCGTGACTGCGGCGGGGGCTGCAGAATCCTCTAAAAAGAATTAGGGTAAATTGTTATACTATTTAAAAAGCCGCTTTCACTGAAGCGGCTTTTTTATGTTAGCTGGTTTTGATTTCTCGTTCAAAAAGGGATAGTTCTGGCGAATGCTACTTTTTGACAGCGACAGTGTAATTACAGGCCTGGTAATAAATGGCTGACTTCAGGCAAAAAAAAACTTCCACAGCTATTAGTTTTCATAGTCTGTGGAAGAAACATTTTAATCGCCGGTTATAAGCCGACATTCAGGGATTTACTTTTTAGCGTAAATAACGCTCCAGAGAATTGGGTTAACTTCATTAACTGGTTTCAAAATTCTGAGGTCTTTTGCTATTATCGCTTCTTACGGCATAAGCTTAGGATATTGAATCATTTTTTTTGGATCATCATCGCTTTTTACGGCATAGATCCAGGATATTGTCTTTTTGGTTTTTCTTGCCGTTTTTGTTTTGCAAATCCGACAGGTATTATTTAGAACGGTTTTGGATCATCATCGCTTTTTACAGCATAGTTCCGGGATATTGAATTCTTAGTAGAGATCTTATTTTACTTCGCTACTCAGGATATTGGATCTTATACTTTCACAGGGATTAGATTTTCTTTTTTTTATTGAATTGTTTGAAAAGATTTCTTTGATTTTTTGTCCTCCTTTCTGATATAAAATTGAATTATTTTAGGGAAAGAAAATAGCGAAGCAATACTCAATTTTCCTGATGCCGGAAATACACGCTTTACCGTGTTTTTTCATAAAAAAATATCGGAATTCTACGTTAAATGAAGGTGCTGGGTGTGAAATATTAACAATTGAACAGAACCGATAAGAGGCAGAAATAAAAAACTTCCACAGCTATTAGTTTTTCATAGCCTGTGGAAGTAACATTTTGTTCGTCAGCCGCAACTGACTGGTTCAGGATTTACATTGCGGTGTTGCATTTCCAGAAAAATCGTTTTACTTAATTTACTGGCTTCAGTGTGTTGGTTTTTTTCTGCCATCATCGCTTTTAAAAGCATAGGCGTAGGATATTGGGTTGTTGGTTTTTAGATCATCATCGCTTTTGACAGCATAGATCAGGATATTGTTTTTTTTTGGTCTTTAGTGTCATCGTCGCTTCTAACGACATAGACAGGATATTGGGTTGTTGGTTTTGGATCATCGTCGCTTTTAACAGCATAAATCCGGGATATTGAATGTTCTTTTTATGAAACATCATCGCTTTTAACAGCATAGTTTCAGGATTTGGACTTTCAGTTTTCAAAAAGAATTTTGATTACTGTTTTTTGAATTGTTAGACCAGAACTGTGTAGGTTTTTCAACCATAACCTTCTGATACAAAGATGCAATAGTTATTGCTGCTGCACAAGAGGGCGAATACTCAATTTGTATAGTTCATAATTTACACGGCGTAGCGTAATTATGCATGGCTTGTAGTAGGACTTCTACGTATCTTGCTAACACATTAAAAATGAGGTAGTTTTAAATAACTGTAAGTAAAAATGTTTAAATATACATTATGAATTATTTAATACTTTATGGATTCAGGGTGGCCTTAGGGAAGAAGTAATGCCTGGAAGAGTTAGCAACTATAGAAGTGTTTTTATATAGAAGATACGAATTCTTTCAGATTGACTACGAAATAGTGTGATGTAGAAAGTAATTAAAATGCTGCGAAGTGCTTAAAGTAGATTTTAGCGGCTATTGACTGTTGAGTGAGTGATATGGATTTTAAGCGGGCTAAAGAGAAAAAGAGAAGTTGACTGATATTGGATAAGTAGCTTTTCGGTGATATGTTGGATTTTAGCTATTTTTTTGGTTTATCAGGATAGTTGGATATGATTGATATTTAATTCTTATCAATCAACTTCTGACACAAAGATGCAACAGATTATGATAGCTTACATGCGCATTCTTGCTCAATCTTTTGATTTCAGTAAATACCATTATCTACGTAAATACAGTGAAAGATAAATCGGAATACTACTATTTTAAGACCGTATAAATACGTTTAGGGTGTTTATACGTTTCACTTTAAGCTACTATATCTTATAAAAGAAGCTATCGTTAACTCTATCAAATACTTATGGAATCTTGTTGCAATTTTATTTCGTCATTTTGTAAGACTTTGGATGATATCGTATTTGGTAACGATGTGTATGGCGCCTGTTTCATCTTTACT
>JANYFI010000217.1 GCA_025362765.1 Ferruginibacter sp.
AGTAAAGACGATGAAGCAAAATTGAAAGAATTATTCGGCGTAAAAATTCCTGAATTAAATGTTACAGTGGAAGTAAAGGGATTAAGCGTTGACGCACCACCTGTAACAGCTACAAGGCCCGAGTTTATGCGGCGCATGAAAGACATGGCATCTATGCAGGGCGGTATGGGCGCTTTTTATGCCAGCATGCCTGATGAAGTTACATTAACGGTAAACGGGAACCATCCGTTGTACAAAACTATTCTTGCAGAAACTGCCAAAGAAAAGCAGGAAAAACAAGTGCTTAATTTGGCCGATCTCGCATTACTTTCACAAGGATTATTAAAAGGAAATACACTTACTAATTTCATCAACCGAAGCGTTGAATTGATGAATGGAAAATAAAAAGTAAAGACGGTAATCATTTAATAAAAAACTTCCGGTGTTATTGTAATGCCGGAAGTTTTAATATCGCAGCCTCCAGGTATTTCATTTCTTTGGTATGAAAAACTTCTGTAAATCCTTCTTCCAAAAACAAATCCTGGTATAATGGGTTGGCGTATGCTACTATAATCTCCCTGGGATTTTCCCTGGCGCTTTCCATGATATTATATACAACAGCTGTCATAACTACCACATCAAACGGATTGAATAAAAATATGCAATCTGCTGTGGCGGGTATATCATAATTCATGGCGTCTCCTACAACAATATTATATTTCATTGAGGGGAATTTTGCCTGCGTTTGCTGTAGATTATTCCGGGCATCGGCACAAAATTGTTTTGAAAAATCTATGCCACTGATATTGGTGTAACCATACCCTGCTGCTACGCACAAAGCCCGGCCTTTGCCACAACCAATGTCTAAAAAATGCATGTAAGCAGTTGTTGGAAGCTGCCTGAAGATTTTTTCCAGCAATTGGTAGCTGATGGGCATATACATCGTGGCATGTGACGTATCAATACCTAACTTTGATAAATCCTTTAGTTCGTCAGCACCGGTGGTATTTATTCCATATTTTTTTTCTCCGGCTATTTCCTGTTTAATAATATTGAAGGCAATACGAAAGTTCCAGTTAAAACCAACGTAAAAAAAATAGTGCAGGTAAGAGAATACTTTCAAGTTGTTGAAATTAGGAGTATGCATTGTTAACGTGATAATCGCAGGTCTATTATTTTCAGTTGCAGATTTGTTTCCCCGTTCCATTCGTTTTCATCCAATGTAAATAAAAGATCAAATGGCTTTTTACTTTGTACGATGGGAAATTTATCCGCCAAATTAAAACCAATGCCGGAAAAAGTTTTATCACCTTGCTTTACTACAAATCGCACATGGGCTTCTTTTACAATTTTTGAATAGCCGGTATCGGTGATATTTTTTGCAATAAAAACCGGCCGCATATTTTCAGGACCAAAAGGTTCCATCTGGCAGATAATATTATACAGTGCTGTACTTATTTCCTCAAAAGAAATTATACTGTCAATCACAATTTCAGGTATCAGTAAGTGCGCCTCAATAGAAGCCGATACTACAGCTTCAAACTTATCAGTAAAAGCCATAACATTCTCAGGCAACATAGAAAGCCCTGCGGCGGCAAAGTGGCCGCCATAGCCCAATAAGTACTCTCTACAGGCGTGTACTGCTTCATACAGGTTATATCCAACAACGCTTCTTGCACTACCCGCAACAATATTTCCGTTACGGGTTAATACAATCGTTGGCCGGTAATATTTTTCAGTTAACCTGCTTGCAACAATTCCCACAACACCCTTATGCCAGTGTTCCTGGTAAACCACTGTAGACTTGCGTTCAATCAGCTCGGCGTTGTTATCAATCAACGCAAGTGCTTCTGCGGTAATACTGCTATCTGCCTCTTTACGGTCACTGTTATCGCTGTGTAATAATTTAGCCAGTTCCATTGCCTTATCGGTATCTTTTTCAATAAACAGCTGAACTGCTTTTTTCGCATCATCCATTCTGCCGGCAGCATTTATTCTTGGTGCAATTACAAAAACAACATTGGTGATGGTTAATTTTTTTTGAATGCCGCCCAGTTGTATAAGCGCTTTAATGCCAGCGCAGGGGTTGCTGTTAATTTGTTGCAAGCCGTAATATGCCAATATCCTGTTTTCGCCAGTCATAGGCAC
Source organism: Ferruginibacter sp. (assembly GCA_025362765.1). Taxonomy (GTDB): domain Bacteria; phylum Bacteroidota; class Bacteroidia; order Chitinophagales; family Chitinophagaceae; genus Ferruginibacter. The sequence continues at coordinate 2,128 of JANYFI010000217.1, forward strand.
AATGTCGGCTGCAATGGCTGTTGCCACCAGGTCGAGGTAGCAAAAATAATACGCCTCATCAACCCCATAATGCCCGGCTAATGCAGTTATTAGTTTAAAACCAACTCCACATCCACACAATTCTTTGTAGGGATAGGTGCAGTCTTTTTGTTTGGCATTCAAAATTGCAACAGCGTTTGGTAGAATTTCGTCGGGTAAGTGATGATCGCAAACAATAAAATCGGTGCCAAGGGTTTTTGCGTAGGTAATTAAATCAACAGATTTAATACCACAATCGAGGGAAATGATTAAGGTAAAGTTATTTCCTGCAGCATAATCTATACCCGCTTTGCTTACGCCGTATCCCTCCCGGTACCGATGTGGAATATAAAAATCAACTAAACCAGGGTCACAAATTTTGCATATAAACTGGTACATGGCAGCAACCGAAGTGGTTCCATCCACATCGTAGTCTCCAAATACCAATATCTTTTCATTTGCTTCTATGGCAGCCACAAGTCTATTTACAGCCTTATCCATATCCTTCATTAGGTAAGGATCGTGTAAAGCTGTTAGTAATGGACGAAAATAGGCTTTTGCTTTTTCAAAACTATCAATACCCCTGTTAACCAGCATGCTGCAAATACTCCGGTTTACCTTCAGCGAATCTTGCAATGCATCGGTGCTTTTTTCGTTTACTTCCAGTATGTTCCATCTTTTTTTCATATTGAATGAAACTCTTTTGCCGTTTATTGTAAATTGTACACTTTAATATTTTCTGTCTGTTGTGTAGCGAACCAATTCCTCCATGGCTTTTCTCACGTCATTGTCTTCAAATTCATGCAATACATCCAACGCTTCGTCTCTGTACTGAATCATTTTTGCTGCCGCATAGTCTATGCCCCCTGAAGCCATAACTGTATCAATAACGTGGCGCACTCTTTCAGTATTCCTGTTGTCGTTTTTGATAATGTAAATAAGTTCTCTTCTTTTTTTTGCACTGATGTTATTGAGTGTATAAATCAATGGCAGGGTTAGCTTTTTTTCTTTGATGTCATTGCCCGTTGGCTTTCCGACATCTTCCTTTCCGTAATCAAAAAGATCATCTTTTATCTGGAAGGCAATACCAACTTTTTCACCGAATAATTTCATTTTGTTACTCACCAATTCATTTTTACTGGTGCTCCATGCACCCACCGCACAGGCCGATGATAATAAAGAGGCCGTTTTATTCCTGATGATTTCAAAATAAATATCTTCTTTTAAATTGAGGTTTCTCGATTTCTCAATTTGCATCAATTCACCTTCGCTCATTTGCTTAACTGCCTGAGATAGAATTTGCAGGTGTTCAAAATCTTTATTGTCAGTAGATAAAAGAAGGCCTTTGGAAAGCAGGTAGTCGCCTACCAGTACCGCAATTTTATTTTTCCAGATAGCATTGACAGAAAAAAAACCACGTCTTTCAAGGGATTCGTCCACCACATCATCGTGCACCAGGGTGGCGGTATGCAACAATTCAACCAATGCAGCAGCCCGGTAAGTACTTTCGTTAACCGGACCGTGCAGTTTGGCGCTCAGAAAGACAAACATCGGACGCAATTGTTTACCCTTGCGCTTAATAATATATTTCATGATTCTGTCGAGTAGCGGTGTTTGACTTTTAACTGACTCGGCAAACTTCTTTTCAAAAGTATCTAATTCAACGCCTATAATATTTGTTATAAATTCCATCGTTTAAAAAATGGCAATATAGTGCGTTAACCGACGGGTTCAAAGTAATTATTTTTTGCAGTGAAATTATCTGTTTGTTAATATGGCTTATTTTTTGTTCCCGGAACTAATTATTAGTAAATAAAAGTTTACTTTACAATAAAAATTCTATAATTGATTGGTAGATAATCTAAATAAATCCTAAAAAGATTTGGTTATTAACTCTCATTATCTAATTTTGTATGTGAAAACTATTAAATTTTAGAATTTTAATAATCAACAAGTTATGGCAAACAAAAAGTACAAATTAATTTTAGGGTTTCTAGCCCTGCTAACAACTACCTCCTTTGCTCAGACAGGTTCGGGATATAGTGTGTTTGATTCATCTGTAATTCCTGCAAAGAAATTACCTCAGCAGAATGAATTTATGAATAACACCTATAATTTTCCGGCAAAGCCACGAAATATGGTGGAAGTGGGGGTGTCGTTGGGAAATATTGCCATAAACGGAGATGTTGATGCAAGAATTCCACGATTGGGATTTGAAGCGCATGTAAGAAAAGCATTGGGCTACATTTTTTCTTTGCGATTGCAGTATGTAAATGGCAGTCCGACAGGGTTAAATTGGAATCCGTCTTACAATTACGGTAATAATGTGGCGTTGACCAGTGGTGGTAACGGTAATCTACCTGTAGGAAAAGGATATCGTCCGAACGTTGACCCTGTATTTTATAATTATAAAACACATGTACAGGATTTAGGTATTCAGGGAATTTTTACTTTAAACAATATTCGTTTTCACAAACAAAAGACAGGCGTCGCTATTTACGTCGGCGGTGGTATTGGTGCTACCTGGTATAATACAATGATAAATGCATTGGACGCAAGTGGAAATAACTATGCTTCTCAGTATGCGGCTATTGTTGCGGGAGGGGATATTAATTATTCTAACCGCAGAAATATAATTAAGGCATTAAAAAAAGCTATGGATAATACCTACGAAACACCAGCTGAAACCGAAGGGGGAAGCCGCCGTGCCAAGTTGGGTAAAAATACTTTACTTCCATCAGGAACCATTCTTGCTGGTGTAGCGTTAAAATTAAGTAACAGGGTTAACCTTGCGTTGGAAGATCGTCAGACATTTGTTAAATCAGATTTGCTGGATGGGCAGCGCTGGCAGGAGCATCCTAATGGAGATGCAGCTTTGACTCCCGATTATGATTCGTATAATTACCTGTCTTTGGGTATCAACTTTAATCTCGGTTCAAAGTCTGTTGAACCATTGTGGTGGTTAAATCCCCTGGATTATGCCTACAGCGAAATCAACAATCCAAAACACATGAAACTACCTAAACCAATTTTGGATGATGCTGATGGAGATGGCGTTACCGATCAATTGGATAGAGAGCCAAATACACCTGCTGGTTGCCCTGTTGATTCCCATGGTGTGACGAGAGATACTGATGGTGACGGTGT
>JANYFI010000218.1 GCA_025362765.1 Ferruginibacter sp.
CAACGCCTCCGGGTAACAATGAAAGAATGGGCAGAACAACAAACCAAATTTGGCAAAATGAAACACAAGGCTTCTTCTATACCATTGTAAATGAAATGTTGAGTATAGGATTTAGCGAAAGTGAAATAATAAAAATTGGAGGCGATAATTATTGCCGGCTATTTGATAAAGCAACCAGTTTGTAATAAAAAATCAATCTAAATAAAAAAATATTTAAGCACAGCAAAGCGCACTGCATGACGAAAGAAAAGAAGTGACACCTTTCGCAGAGACCTTCAAAATTTGTGAAGGCTTGCCAAAAGGTGTCACCTCTTAATAAGAGAATCGGTTTAAAAATTGCGTGAATGGAAGACAGTATTTTATGCGCCGTTGAAAAAAATAGTTTTTAAAGTTTTAAAAATTTGGCTTAATCTTACGAGTCAAAAAAATCGTCCGTAAAGTTGCGGACAATTGTCAGTTTTTTCTACTATTTTACCGGTTGCTTAAATAAACCATACATGAAAAAAATTACACTACTCTTTGTTATTGTCCTTGTTACACAAGCTGTTTTTTCCCAGGCTGGGTGGAAAATAGCAGGAGATAAAATGGTTACCTCCTGGGCGCAAAAAGTAGACCCCGCTAAACCGTTGCCTGATTATCCGCGACCGCAAATGGTACGCGGTAACTGGCTTAATTTGAATGGCCTGTGGCAATATTCAATTTTACCAAAGGCTGAGGAAGCTATTCCTGTTTCTTTTGAGGGGAATATACTAGTACCCTTTGCGGTAGAATCGGCCTTGTCAGGTGTTGGAAAAACGGTGGGTAAAGACAGCGTATTGTGGTATCAAAAAAGTATTGTGCTTCCAGCCAATTTTAAAAACAATAAAGTGCTGTTGCAGTTTGGTGCGGTCGACTGGCAATGCGATGTGTATGTAAATGGAAATAAAGCAGGAAGACACCAGGGTGGGTATGATCCATTTAGTTTCGACATCACCAATTTACTTACTAAAAAAGGCGGCCAGCAAATCGCTATCCGTGTTTGGGACCCGACAGATGATGGTCCGCAACCAAGAGGCAAACAAGTAAAAAATCCCAATAGCATTTGGTATACACCTGTAACAGGCATCTGGCAAACGGTGTGGGTAGAAGCTGTTCCCAACACGTATATCAGCAATACCAAACAAACGCCTGATTTAGATAAACAGGTATTGAAAGTAGCAACAAACGTAGAAGGCGCACAGCCGGGTGACGACATACTGGTAACGGCATTTAAAGGAACCGAAAAAATCGCCACACAAAAATTAACTCCCGGCATTGAGGGAACATTATCCATTCCCAATCCACAGATCTGGTCGCCCAACAATCCTTTTTTGTACGACTTAACGTTTACGGTATTGCGCAAAGGGAAAAAAGTGGATGAAGTAAAATCTTATTTCGCCATGCGCAAAATTTCTATGCAGGCGGATAAAAACGGCATTCAAAGAATGTTGCTGAACAACGAATTTGTTTTTCAATTTGGTCCGCTCGACCAGGGCTGGTGGCCTGACGGATTGTACACAGCACCCACAGATGACGCATTGAAATTTGATATAGTAAAAACAAAGGAAATGGGATTTAATTTAATCCGCAAACATACCAAAACCGAAAGTGCCCGCTGGTACAATTACTGCGATAAACTGGGGATGTTGGTGTGGCAGGATATGCCAACCGGCGACCTCGGCAATGAATGGGAAAGCCGCCCGGGCATTTATGGCAGGGCGACAGATAAAGACCGTACGCCGGAATCAGAAAAAATATACCGCACGGAATGGAACGAGATTATGCAAGACTTACACAACTTTCCCTGCATTGTAGTATGGGTGCCTTTTAATGAAGCCTGGGGCCAGTTTAAAACAAAAGAAATTGTAGAATGGACCATGCAAAAAGATCCGAGCCGCCTGGTAAATACGGCCAGTGGCGGCAACTTTGTGGATGTGGGCCCTATCATCGACCTGCATAATTATCCCGAGCCGCTAATGCCCGATCCTGAACTGTTTGGCGCAAAAAGGATATTGGTATTGGGTGAATTTGGCGGCCTTGGATTGCCGGTGGAAGGCCATACCTGGCAGGTAAAAAATAACTGGGGTTACCAGAGTTTTAAAAATAATGAGGAGCTGCTAAAAAGGTACACAGAGTTAATTCACAAAATGCCCGAACTCATCGACAAAGGCTTATCAGCCGCAGTGTACACCCAAACAACTGACGTGGAAGGAGAGATCAACGGTTTTATTACCTACGATAGAAAAGTAATAAAAATGCCGGTTGAAAAATTAAGAGCGCTCAATGCTCTACTTACACACGCTGCAAACTAGTGTTATGTTAAGTATAAAATGACCTAAAGTGAGTAGAAAGCTGAGCGTTAAAATATGAGTCAGCAACTGTATTAATTTGTGTAATAAACTACATAGAACGTCCATTTAAAGTTAACACAGCACGACATTAAAAAATAAGGGCATCCATCAGTAATAACAACCTAAAATAAATTATTGCATCATGAAGAAATTGATTGTTTCATGTTTTTTATTAGTGAACAGTTGTGTTGTTTTTGGGCAAAGCAGTAAAGCGCCGGCTTACCCCCTCATCACGCACGATCCGTATTTCAGCATCTGGTCAACTACGGATGAATTAACTGCTTCGCCTACCAAACATTGGACGGGAGCTGATCATTCTTTGATAGGAATGTTACAGGTAGATGGCCAGGTATATCGTTTTTTGGGCGATGTTGGTAAAGCATATAAAACCATTTTACCTGCCGGTGATGAAGTAAATTATGAAGCGCAGTATACAGAAGATCAGCCCGCTGAAAGCTGGATGAATGCAGGGTTTGACGACAGCCAGTGGAAAAAAGGCATTGCTCCGTTTGGCGACAATGAAAGCGTGGTAAAAACAAAATGGCTGACAAAAAATATCTGGCTGAGAAGAATTTTTTCTGTAAACGATCTTAATTTAAATAAACTCTTTTTAAAACTAAGTCATGATGATGATGTGGAAGCCTATTTAAACGGCCAGCTTGTTTATAAAAAAGTGGGGTGGACCAACAAATTTATTTACCTGCCCATCAGCCCGGAAATAAAAGCGACGGTAAAAAAAGAAGACAATATACTGGCGATACATGTAATTAACAATGTAGGCGGTGCCATGCTGGATGCCGGTATTGTTGAAGAGCCAACTGACGTCCTCAGCAATACAGTACAAACGGCTACACAAAACAGTGTACAATTAAACGCTACGCAAACGATGTATGATTTTACCTGCGGCAACGTAAACCTGTCACTTACTTTTACATCTCCTTTGCTAATAAATGACCTGGCTATATTAGCGAGGCCGGTATCTTATATCACTGCAAAAGTAAAATCAACCGACGGCGCAATGCATGCTGTGCAATTGTATTTTGGTGCATCGACAGGCATTGCTGCCAATACGCCTATGCAGCAGATGAAAGCAACGCAATATACTTCCAGCGGATTAGCGATATTGAAAGCAGGAACCGTTGAGCAACCTGTATTACAAAAGAAAGGAGATGACCTGAGAATTGATTGGGGATATATGTATGTTGCGGTGCGTTCCGGCAGTAGTGTGAAGCAATCTGTTACTGAAGATGGCGATGTATCAAAAATATTTACGCCAATAGCAAACAGTCTTACAGGCGGGAAGCATTTGCTATTGAACACCATTGTAAGTATGGGCAAAATAGGTGCGGTTGCAAAAGAGCAATTAATTTTAATGGGCTACGATGACTTGTATTCTATACAATATTTTAAAACAAACCTTCGGCCATACTGGAATCAAAGCGGTACGGTAAAATTTGAGCAGCAGTTAACAAAAGCGGCAGCCGATTACAAAACAACCATTCAAAAATGTAACGCTGTAAATAAAATGATTCATGATGATGCGGTGAAAGCCGGTGGCGAAGACTATGCAAAATTGTGTGAGTTGGCTTACCGCCAAAGTATTGCTGCGCATAAACTGGTGAAAAGTCCGCAGGGCGAATTGTTGTTTCTATCAAAAGAAAATTTTAGCAATGGTTCTATCAATACGGTAGATGTTACCTATCCATCTGCTCCATTATTTTTGGCATACAATCCACAATTATTTGAAGGCATGCTAAATGGTATATTCTATTACAGCGAAAGTGGTAAATGGGCAAAACCCTTTCCGGCACACGATTTGGGAACCTACCCCTTAGCCAACGGGCAAACCTATGGCGAAGACATGCCGGTAGAAGAATGCGGTAATATGATGGTGCTTACAGCAGCTATTTGCAAAGCGGAAGGCAGTACATTGTATGCAAAAAAACACAGGAAAACGCTGGCCATTTGGGCTGATTATTTAAGTAAAGAAGGTCTTGATCCGGCACTGCAATTGTGTACGGATGATTTTGCCGGACACCTGGCACGCAACGCCAATCTTTCCATGAAAGCCATTGTGGCATTGGGTGGTTATGTGCAAATAGCGGAGAAGGCAGGCGAATTAAAAGTGGCTGACAAATACCGCAGCATTACAAAAGCGATGGTAACAAAATGGATGGCCATGGCGTCAGATGGCGATCATTATTCATTAACTTTTAATGATAAAAATACCTGGAGCCAGAAATATAATTTGGTTTGGGATAAGGTATTAAAACTGAATTATTTCCCCAAAGAAGTGTATCAAAAAGAAGTGAAATATTATCTCACCAAACAAAATGAATTTGGTTTGCCGCTTGATAGCAGGAAGACCTATACCAAATCTGATTGGATAATCTGGACATCAGTGCTGGCATACGATCCCAAAGATTTTCATGCACTGGTTGAACCCATATATAAGTATGCAACCCAAACCACTTCCCGCGTACCGCTCAGCGACTGGCACGAAACAACAGATGGTAAAATGGTAGGTTTCCAGGCAAGAAGCGTGGTGGGCGGCTATTTTATGAAAGTGCTGGAGATGAAATTAAAGAATAAATAGGGTAACAGCTTTTATGCGAATTAATCAATCAATTAAATTAAATAAAACACATGATCTTCAAGGATAAAATGTATGGATTTTTTTTTCTGTTATTAATTGCAACTGGCCTGCAGGCCCAAAAAAATAAAAAACAAGTAAATAATGTACCATTAACCGGTACAGTGTGGACGGCGGAAAAAGCCAATGCCTGGTATAGTCAACATAAGTGGCTTACCGGCGCCAACTATATTTCTGCCAATGCCATCAACCAACTGGAAATGTGGCAGGCAGCTACTTTTGATGCCGCCACCATTGATAAAGAATTGGGCTGGGCCGAAAGTATTGGCTTTAATACCCTTCGGGTATTTTTACATTCTGTTGCCTGGAAACAAGACCCGGAAGGATTTAAAAAACGCGTAGACCAGTTTTTATCTATTGCAGCCAAACACCATATAGAACCCATGTTTGTTTTCTTTGATGATTGCTGGAATAAAGTACCTGTTGCAGGTAAACAACCGGAAGTAAAAACAGGCATTCACAATTCAGGCTGGATGCAGGATCCCGGCCAGCCTGCTTCTGCCGATACCACTATTTTTCCAGGGCTTGAAAAATATGTAAAAGATGTGTTGACCAGTTTTGCACACGATAAAAGGATTTTGTTGTGGGACTTATACAATGAACCCGGCAACAATGGCAAAGGGGATTCTTCCCTTCCGTTGCTCACCAAGATTTTTAAATGGTCACGGGAAGTAAATCCCGATCAGCCAGTATCCGCAGGGTTGTGGGATTGGAACTTTGAAAAGCTGAATGCCTTCCAGGTAATGAATTCTGATGTGATTACCTACCACGATTACCAGGAAGCGCCCTTACACAAACAGGTAATACAGGTATTAAAGGCAAATGGTAAACCATTGATTTGTACAGAGTACATGGCCCGTACGAGGAACAGTCGTTTTGCAACAGTACTGCCTATGCTAAAGAAAGAAAATGTGGGCGCAATCAATTGGGGTTTTGTTGACGGAAAAACAAACACTATTTATGCATGGGATACACCACTACCAGATGGAAGCCAGCCAGTAGAATGGTTTCATGATATTTTTAATAAAGATGGAACACCTTACCGGGAAGATGAAGTGAATTTGATAAAGAAACTGAACGGGGTAAAATAAGCCTGGAGGAAAATTGGTTCGATGTGCAATCAAAAGCCAGTGGTCAATGGCGCAGGTTGATTTTATGCAGGTTCCGGCAATTAACTTGAATTTTGTTAAATGTCCCCGGAGGAGGAGAATGAAATTTACAACAAGCCCACAGATTAAAATAACAATGAAAAAAATACTCAACCTCAGTTTTATTTTGATAGCCATGGTAATATCGGCTACTACTGCATCAGGGCAGATAAAAATTACCAACATCAAACGTCCTTCCACGGTAGCGGTAAATAAATTTTATGCAGGCAATAGGTTGCCATTGCAACCGCTTAGTTTTATTAAGTTGCCGGTAGGGGCAATAAAGCCGGAGGGTTGGGTAAAAAAATACCTGGAGTTACAACGGGATGGCTTGACGGGAAAGCTCGGTGAAATTAGCGCCTGGCTGGATAAAAAAAACAACGCCTGGTTTAGCGGAACCGGAAAGGGCGATCATGGCTGGGAAGAAGTACCGTACTGGTTAAAAGGATATGGTAATCTTGGTTATATTTTAAAGGATGATGCCATTATTGCCGAAACCAAATTATGGCTCAACAAGGTGTTTGAAAGCCAGCAGCCGAATGGTTATTTCGGCCCTGCTCTTGCACCAACTGATATACAGCAAGCCAAAGCTGGTCTGCAGGATATGTGGCCCAATATGCTGATGCTTTGGTGTATGCAGTCCTACTATGAGTACAGCAAAGATGCCAGGGTGCTTTCTTTCATGACAAAATATTTTAAATGGCAGTCAACCGTGCCGGATGAAAAGCTGTTGAAAATTTATTGGGAAAACAGCCGGGGTGGCGATAACCTGTACAGTATTTATTGGTTGTACAATCGTACCGGGGAAAAATGGCTCCTGGATCTGGCGACTAAAATTCACCGCAATACAGCAGACTGGACGCAGAAGAATAATTTACCCAACTGGCACAACGTAAACATTGCGCAATGTTTCCGCGAGCCGGCTACTTATTACATGCAAACAAAAGACAGCAGTTTTTTAAACGCCACTTACAATGATTTTTATTTGGTTCGCAATATATACGGGCAGGTGCCCGGCGGCATGTTTGGTGCAGATGAGAATGCCCGCAAAGATTTTGACGATCCCCGCCAGGCAGTAGAAACCTGCGGTATGGTAGAACAAATGGCCAGCGACGAAATATTAGCGGGTATTACAGGAGATCCCATGTGGGCGGATCATTGCGAGGAAGTGGCTTTTAACACCTATCCCGCGGCGGTAATGCCCGACTTTAAAGGCCTGCGTTATTTAACCGCACCCAACATGGTAGTAAGCGATAGCCGCGACCATTCACCCGGCATTCAAAATGAAGGGCCTTTTTTAATGATGAATCCTTTTAGCAGCCGTTGCTGCCAGCACAATCATTCACAGGGCTGGCCTTACTATGCCGAACATTTGTGGATGGCTACGCCAGACAATGGTATTGCGGCGATGCTCTACAACAGCAGTGAAGTGTCAGCAAAAGTGGGTAACGGCAAGCTGGTAACGTTGCATCAAACAACGCATTATCCCTTTGATGAAAATATTAAAATTGATATTATTACCGCAGCGCCGGTAAATTTTCCTTTGTACCTGCGCATACCCAACTGGTGCAATGGAGCCAATATTAAAATAAATGGCGTTGGCCAAAAACTGGTATTGGAACCTGGCTCATATGCAAGGTTGGAAAACAACTGGAAACAAGGTGATGTGGTAGAACTGATTTTGCCAATGCAATTGAAAAAACAAGACTGGAGCAAAAATAAAAATAGCGTTAGTATTAATTACGGGCCGCTTACTTTTTCTCTCAAAATTGAAGAATCATATAAACTCGTTGATCCCAAAAAAGCGGTAGCGTGGGATTCTAAATGGCAGGCCAATGCAGACCAAAGCAACTGGCCGGCGTATGAAATTTATCCCGCCAGTATGTGGAACTATGGGCTGGTATTAAATAGTCAGCCGTTAGAAGATCAGTTTGAATTAGTGAAGAAGCCATGGCCTGCTGATAATTTCCCATTCACACAAAACGCTGTACCCTTTACATTAAAAACAAAAGGAAAAATTATTCCGGAATGGGGCGTGGATAAATATGGGTTATGTGATATACTGCCGCAAAGTCCGGTAACGGTATCAACAAAAGAACAGTCAATAGAATTGATACCGATGGGAGCAGCGAGGCTGAGGATAGCTTCTTTTCCGGTGGTGAATTGAGTAACGGAAAAAGGGAAAAGTCAAAAGGCAAAAATAAAAACTGACCCCGGCGAATTAATATAAACGGTGATTGATAGAGGTTTTCAACAACAGGCTTCATTGGCGACATATAAAAAAAGACCCCGATTGCTCCTGGCCTTTTTTTGTATAATACTGTTTTTTAAAAACGGTCTCTGCCGTATGCTCTGTGCTCATCGTACCGGTCGTTGTTATAAAATTTCATTTCTCTGTAACCGCGGTGATAGCGGTCCCGGTCATGTCTGTCGTTAAACCGGTATTCTTCGTGACCATAATTTCTTTCAGCAACATTCGTGTCGTACCGTTCATCCTGCTGACGATTATTTTGTTGTGCGTACTGATTGTTGTTAGAAGAATACTGGCTGGACTGAGTTTGTTGATTGTGCTGGCCGTATTGGTTGCTCTGGCCATACTGGTTATTGTTTGCAGCCTGGTTATTTCTTCCTTTATTTCCATTAGTTGAGTATTGTGCGTTTGTTGCGATGGTTATCAATAAAATGGCACTCATCATTGCGGTAATTGTAAAGTTCTTTTTCATATTATGTAAGTTTTTTGTTACAGTATATCAGATGGGATATTGTAACCTTGGTTTACATATGAAATGTTAAAGCATTGTCCGGTGAGTAACGTGGCGCCTTGCTGAAACTTTTAGGGTTGAATTATCCCACAACTACACCCGCCTTTTTTTGTTTTACAAGCCGCGTTTTTACGTATCCGTTTTTGTAAAGGCTTTCAAATGAGTCAACTGTTTTTTTGATATCATGTTGCAGACTGAATTCAATACTTTTTTCAGCCATCTGCCGATGCAACTGATCGTTGGAAAATATCTTGTCTATCGAATCAACAATGGCACCAGTATCTCCTGTATTAAATAAAAACCCATTTATCTTGTCCTTTACCAGTTCGCCCAGGGCGCCTGCATTTACGGCAATTACGGGTAATCCGGTAGCCATCGCCTGCAAGGTTACCAGGCTTAGTAATTCGGCCCTGCTGGCGATAATAAAGCAACGGCTTAGGGTGTAGAAAGACGGCAAATCTTCATCGGGAACAAAGCCGGTAAAAATTACACTGTCTTCAATGTTCAGTTCCTTTGCTTTTTGCTCTAATGCTGTTTTTCTTACGCCTTTGCCTACCACCACAAAACAAAAATCAATTTGCTTAAGTGCGATAGCTACCGCTTCCAGTATTTCGTCAATACGCTTCTCAGGGTCAACCCGGCCAACATATAACAGCAATGGTTTAGTGGGTAAACCATATTTACGGGTGATATCATTGTTTGAGGCAATGGTGTTAAACTTACTAAAATCTATTCCGCTGGAAATGGGAATGACGCTGGTTTTTAGCTTTGGCCTGATTAATCTTGCACCGGTTTCGGTAGGCGTGGTGACCAGCAGTACCTGGTTAAATACGTATGAAAACCGCTTCCACATGAATTCTTCAATCAGCTTTTTTATCAGTTGATTGTTGAACATCGTGGTAATATTTTCAGGCATAAAATGATTGGTGGCTATAACAGGAATATGCATTTTTTTATTCAGTTCAATTACCGCCTTCGATAAAACGAAATGATCCTGTATATGAATAATATCCGGATTAAAATCTTCAATTACTTTTTGTATACGGTGTTGCAACGAAACGGAAACAACAAATCGCAGTTTGGGGTAAAAAGGCAGTGGCATGGACGGCATTACATGAACATCCAGACCATCTATTTGTTTTTTAGCGTATTTCATATTTTCAGCAGGGGCAATCACGGCTACTGTATGTCCTTTCGCCTGAAGCAATGGCGCCACCCGGCAAACAAAATAATACACACCATTCAGGTGTGGGTAATACGTTTCCGACACAAATAATATTCTCATATTTTTTTGAGTTTTGATTTAATAAAAAAGAACAGCACCAGCGCAACAGCAACAAGCAGCGTGATGGAAGTAAAATAATTCAGGTATTGATTGATTTGCCTGTAAGCCTCGCCAAACAAAATACCAATACCGATGTATGCAACATATTGCGCAGCGGATGTTACAAGGCAAACGCCAATAAATTTTTTATAGGGAACCCTTGCATTACCCGCCATATAAATACCCGCCACGCCTACACCAAGAATTATTTTTGACAATGATATTGTTCTGGTGGGATTGGCTTCAAAAAAAAACCTCGTCCGAGCCATTTTTGCATCCGTAAAACCCAGCCAACGACTGATTTCCCTTAGCGGGGTTGACTTGCCCCATCGCCCAAGCATATAAACAAGTGAATCTCCTGTAATGTCACCCATTACAATGATCACCCATGCATAAAGTGGGTTTAAAAATTCTTTTGAACAGAGCAAGCCGGCAATGACCGCAATGATTGGCCCTTCCACAATTGATAATGGAAATAATACCCAGTATTTAAAATGCGATAAGAGCGCTATAATTTGTTCCAATTATTAGATTGATAGTATAAAAAAATTTGAGTAACGGTATGGTATTACTATGAAATTTATGCAGCTGATCCTACGCTAACATCCGCCTGGCTATTCACTACATTCTTTATGACATATCATACTTATCAACAGTTTCTTTTTAACCTTGATGCTAAACAAATGTAGAAGCTTGGTGGAACTGTAAGCAATAAAAAAACATTATTAACCTTAACTTAATCCTTTGCAGTAGTGTTTAATGACAGGCGGTTTAAAATAGTAGCGGGATCAAGTGGTTAAATTGCGGTTTTAAAAATACAAGGTAATCACGCAAATGGGTGACCAGTGCGCTTCCTGCGATGGCATGCGTATCATGCGGGAATGGTTGGAGGCCGGACTGATTGGCGAAATAGAAAAAGTGTATTGCTGCATGGGCAGGCCCGTATGACCGCAGGGTATTTCCTGGCCCAACCAACGGCCCGCAATACAGAAAGAATTGAAATGGGATTTTTAGAAATAATAGTTGAATATTTTTACTGCACATGATCATAATACAAACCCGCCGCTCCAAAAATAGCAGGGTTTTCCATGTCGGAAATTTCAATCCTTAACCGTTCAGCCGATTTTGTAAAGGCGAAGGTTTTAATTTGTTGCCACATGTTCTCCTGGAAATAAGGATAAGCCAGCCGCACCGATCCACCAAAAATAATCAGCGAAATATCGTACGTGTACATTATCGTTTTGATGGCATTGCCCAGGTGCGTGCCCATTTCTGCATACCATTGCTGCGCCTGCTGGTCGCCTGTGTTGGCTTTTTTAAATACAACCGGGCCATCTGTATGATATACATTATTAAAGAATTGTCCGCAGGCATAATACTCGTACACATGTTCCAGATATTGCACCATGCCAAATTCACCGGCACCGCAATTGGCGCCTGCAAACAAGCGGTTGTTAATGATGATACCTGCGCCCAGTCCGGTTCCTATGGTAAGGCCGATCATATCTTTTTTGCCAATGCCTTTGCCGAAATAATGTTCGCCCAATGCAAAGCAATTAGCATCGTTGTTGATAAATGCGGGTATATGATAGCGTTCTTCCAGTATCTTTTTTAATGGCACTTCTTTCCACGAAGGGATATTGATTACGTCGTACACAATGCCTTCTTCTGTATCTACCACGCTCGGTACACCCACGCCAATAGACACCACATCGGCTGCTATTAACTGATCAACTACAAAAAATAAATCCTGCAATACGTCTTCTTCTGTGCCGGCATTGTTAATGTGTTTGGAATTGATGGCCGAAAGCTGATCGCCATGCACCAAACCGGCCTTAATGCTCGTAGCGCCAAAATCAACACCAATAATTTTTTTATCGTTCATGGCTTTTAATTACACTGATTTTATCTGATTACACGAATTTTATTTGTTGATTACACGAATTTCATAACACGAATTACACGAATTGTTTGTTGATTACTCGAATTTTATAACATAAACCGGTGGGCCGACCGGCAGATTACTCGACTGGCAATATTTACTATTGACCATTGCCAACTCACCACTGACTATTGCCCATCGCCTATTGCCTCTACACTGTTGCTTATGGTGTCGTCATCACCTTTCCTAAAAAGCTTGATCGTTTTGTTGACAATAATGGGTTTTGCCCAAAAGCCAATACTCAAAATATACCCTAAAGTGAAGTATAAAAAACACATCCCCAACTTTAATCCGAAATGATCTCCCAGCCAACCCACAATCAACGGAATAATCGCACCCCCAATAATGCCGGTTACAAGGATGCCGGAGAAAGAACCGTGGTGCTCTTCAACCGAATTCAACGCCAGTGAAAATATAATAGGGTACATCACCGATGCGAAAAAACCTACCATCGGAAAAGCTATCAATGCAATTTGAGCACTACCAAATAAGCCTGCGCTTAACGATACAATAGCAAGAATGGTAAATGAAATCAGCACGATCCTGCTGTCAAGTAATTTTAATAACAACAATCCCAGTACGCCGCCAGCGGTCATCAATCCCCAAAAATAGGCGACCGTATCAGCACCTGTTTTTTGCGGATCAAGTGCATGATAAGTAAAGAGGAATTGAGAAATCCAATTGGCTACACCTTGCTCTGTGCCCACATAACAAATGACTAATGATTATCCGCAATTAGGTGCAAGGTT
>JANYFI010000440.1 GCA_025362765.1 Ferruginibacter sp.
TTTAACCATACAGGTTGTTGCTTCCCTATGCGTTTTAAAATTTATTTCCTGGGCAATTGCGCTGGGAAGCGGTACGTCTGGTGGCACATTAGCGCCCTTGTTAACCATAGGAGGCGCCACCGGAGCGCTAATGTCTTCAGCTATCCTTTATTATTTTCCTTTGTGCGGCATTTCGGTTTCACTCGGTGCATTAATAGGCATGGCGGCTATGTTTGCAGGCGCATCAAGGGCGTTGTTAACGTCTATTATTTTTGCTATTGAAACATCGGGGCAATCGCATGCGTTGCTGCCCCTGCTGGCCTCCTGCACCAGTGCCTATTTTATTTCCTTCTTTCTGATGGAAAATACCATTATGACAGAAAAAATTGGAAGAAGGGGTATTAAAACTCCGGTATCATACGAGCCGGATATTCTGGAGACAAAAACGGTAGGCGAGGTGATGAATGAAGATGCTATCCTGTTGAGTGAAGAAAACAGTGTTGGAGAAGCAAGAGAATGCATAGAAAAAGATGGACTGCAGGAGAATCATTTTTTTATCATTGTAAATAAGGAACATAACTTTAGCGGGGTTATCAGCACTTCCGATATTTTGAGTAACCTTCACCATGCGGATGTAACCGTTGAATCGCTTATTAAACAAAAAAATATTGCGGTGTATTTAGACAATAGTTTGCGGTTTGCGGTGGAGAAAATGGCGACTGAAAATATAGAAGTGTTGCCAATCATATCCAAAGAAAATAAAATTATTGGAGTGCTGGGTTATAAAGATATCATTGCGGTGTATCACCAGGGAGCAGGGGAACATGCAGAAAAAGCCACGCATATTTCGCTGAGGCGACAGGGCTTAAAGATTATAGTACACGGACAAAAAATGGCAACGAAAATAAAGATGAAGGTTAGTTAGAGTGAATGGTCAATGATGAATTGTCAATCGTGAGTAGTTAGTGGTCAATTTTATTATTGACGATTCACCACTCACAAATCGAATACTCATTTTAAGTTGGCACAGCACTATATTATTTTCATTGGGTTTAAAAAAATAAAATTATGAATATTGAAGGTTTGGAAGATATAGGCTCGATGGCTATTCATTCGACAGGTGCTAATAATCCCGAACACGCACACCTTATGCCAATTTTTGCCACGTCCACTTTTACATTTGATAGTGCGGAACAAGGCATGAATCGTTTTGCAGGCAAAGAATCAGGCTATATTTATTCCAGGTTTGGCAACCCTACTACCAATGTTGCGGCTGCGGGGGTTGCGGCGTTGGAAGCTTTTGGTATTTCTACCCCATCAGGTGTACCACTGCAACTAAAAGCTTTGTTACATGCAAGCGGGCAGGCTGCAATGGCTACCGCATTTTTAGCCAACCTTTCTGCGGGCGAGGCTGTTTTATCACACTACTCGCTATATGGGGGAACCCACGAATTTTTGTTTGGCTTTTTGCAGCGATTTGGCATGAACGCTTTGATAGGTGATTTAAGAGACGCAAACGTGGTAGAAGATATCCTAAAAACAAACAAGAACATAAAATTAATCCACATTGAAACGCCGGCAAATCCTTCCATGCAATGTATTGACCTTGCCATGATTTGTAGCCTGGCAAAAAAATACGACCTGAAAGTAACAGTTGACAATACATTCGCCACTCCCTACCTGCAGCAACCTTTTAAGTTTGGGGTTGATTTTGTGTTTCATTCTACCACAAAATTTCTCAATGGTCATGGGACATCAATCGGGGGCGTGTTGATAGGCAGGGATATTGATTTTATGAATGGCCAGGTGAATAAAACGGCAAAATTATTAGGCGCCACCAGCAGTCCTTTTGATGCATTCTTATTGATGCAAGGCTTAAAAACATTGCAGTTACGAATGGATGTACATTGCAGCAATGCCCTGAAAGTAGCTGAGTTTTTATCCACTCATGTTGCTGTTGCAAAGGTTAATTATAACGGCTTGCCATCTCATCCCGATTACGCTGTATCATTGAAACAAATGCGTAAACCCGGAGCAGTGCTAAGTTTCGAATTGAAAAATGGACT
>JANYFI010000233.1 GCA_025362765.1 Ferruginibacter sp.
GCCTGGTATCTCACCGGATCGGTGGCCATTTTAACGGATGCGCTTGAAAGTACTGTGAACGTGGTAGCTGGCCTGATTGGTATTTACAGTTTGTATGTAAGCGCTAAACCAAAAGACACGGATCATCCTTACGGGCACGGCAAAGCGGAGTTTCTTTCAGCGGCCATTGAAGGCACGCTGATATCAGTTGCGGGTGTTATCATCGTGTACGAAGCCATCAATAATTTACTGCATCCGCATCCCATTCAGCAACTGGATTATGGTATTTGGATTATTGCCGCCACCGCCATTATCAATTACTTTGCCGGCAGTATTTGTATCAACACCGGTAAAAAAAATAATTCACTTGCTTTAATTGCAAGTGGCAAACATTTGCAAAGCGATACCTATTCTACCATTGGTATCATTGCCGGATTAGTGCTGCTGTATTTCGTGCAGCTTTGGTGGATAGACAGTGCGGTAGCTATTTTGTTTGCATTTATTATTATGTTCACCGGTTATAAAATTGTCCGTAGCTCCGTAGCTGGCATTATGGACGAAGCGGATTCTGTATTGATTGAAAAGATGGTGGTAAAATTAAACGCCGACCGCAAGTCCAACTGGATTGATTTGCATAACCTGCGTATTATAAAGTATGGTGGCACCATTCATTTGGATTGTCATCTTACAGTGCCCTGGTACATGAATGTAAATGAGGCGCATCATGAAATTGATTTGCTCTCTGACCTTATAAAAAATGAATACGGCGACTCTATGGAATTGTTTGTGCATTCAGATGGTTGCCTTGAATTCAGTTGCCGGATCTGCACAAAAAATGATTGCAACGTAAGACAACACCCGTTTGAAAAAAAGATTGAATGGACGATAAATAATATAGTGTCCAACAAAAAACATACTGTTGACACAGCCTGATGAAGGAAACAGTTTTAATGCCCATCGAACAGTTTGGCAACACCAAAGGCGGCGGCGGCGGCAACAGCACCAATAAGGGTCACTTTTATCGCACCCCTCAATGCGTTTACGCCAGTGATTTTACTTTTAAAATAGCCAAATATAAAAAGACAGATTAAGGTAGCTACAACAGATATTTTTAATGCTTCTGCAGAATCAGTAACAAAAAAGTAAGGGCTTAATGGTATGATACCTCCAGCGATATAAGCAAGCCCGATATTCAATGCGCTTTTGGTAGCTCGTTTGGGGTCTGGTTTTTCAAGCCCCAATTCGTATTTCATCATAAAATCTACCCAGCGGTCTTTATCCTGTGCAATTTCTTCTGTAGCCTGGTTCTGCAAAGCAGGACTTAAGCCTATGTTGGCAAAAAATTCTTTTGTTTCTTCAATCTCCAGGTGGCGCTTGTTTTCAACTTCATCGTATTCTCTTTTTACCTCGCTGCTATAATGATCCTGTTCTGTTTTGCCTGCCAGGTAACCACCCAGGCCCATGGCAATACTACCGGCGCAAATTTCGGCAATGCCTGCAATCACAATAATGGTACTGCTGCTAACGGCGCCGCTTAAACCCGCAGCCAGTGCGAATGGAACCGTAAGGCCGTCACTCATGCCAATGACAATATCAGTCAGCATTTCCGAACTCTTTAAATGGTTTTCGGTGTGTGTGTCGTGGTGAAGATGGGTATCCATTCGATGGCTGTTTATTGGGGCGTAAAGATATAAAGAAAGTTGTAAGTTATAGGTTGCAAGAATTAAGTAGTAAGTGTGTAAGCAGGTCGCAACCAGGCAAACATAGATAGTAAAATTCTTGACAAAAGACGTTAGTCAATGCCCGGCGTTGCAGCATCATGTTTAGCCGTGGTAACAAAACATGCAGCCGGCACTAAAAAAATTATTAATTATTAATTAATCCCAAAATGTTTCCTCATCACTTTTGAATAATGTGCAAAGGCTTTTTCCGGTGCTTCAATTTCGGGATGCCATAATTTTTCCCATTCAAAACTAAAGTAACCCTTGTATTCATCTTTGTACAAAATATCAATGGCTTCAAAAATGGGAGTTTCGCCTTCACCTAAAAAGGTATATTGTTCTTTGCCATCTATCCTTTTTAAATCCTTAATGTGCGTATGATGAATGTACTTTTTTAAAGCCGCATATACCGTAGCAGGTGGCTCTTTTGTAACCGACCACATATTTACGATATCCCATACCAGGCCAACATTTTTACCTGCCGCAGCCTGCATTATTTTTTGCAGATCTGCTACGTAAACAAGCTCTCCATGCGACTCGATCACCACTGTTACATTACTTCCCTTTGCATATTCACCCAGTTCAATCAACCCCTGTGTAATCAAATCTATGCTAACATTGCGGTCAACTTCTTTCGGCAGATTGTTGGGAAATACCCGAACGTTGGGACAATCTATTTTTTGCGCCAGGTCAATAAAACGTTTGGCATCATCCAGGTTTTTCTTTCGTTCGGTTGCATCACTATGGTGCATTGCAGCAGATGAACCAAGGTCTGAAAAACGCAGTCCTTTTTCTTTCATCAAATTGTTAGTGGCGGCGATACTTTCAGGACTGCTGAATTCTTTGCACTTATTCAAATCAAGTTCCCGTAGTATGCCCCGCAATTCAAGGCCATTGAATTTATTTGCAACCGCGAAATCAACGATTTGCTGAAAGGTCCAGTCGGGGCAGCCGAGGGTTGAAAATGACAATAATGGCATTTTCTTTTTAACATCAAAGGCACTACCAGTAAAGCCCATCGCCATTAATATGGTGGAAGTTTGTAAAAAATCTTTTCTGTTATATTGCTTCATCATTGTTATTTTATCGGTTTAAAGATAAGTCGCAATCAGCAGGCAATCAAATCTCACTTGCGGCTACCTTCACAAAAACATCCCGGCTACTATTTTAGCAAATGGTAGCCGGGCTACTTACTATGCAATCAAATAAAACAGCCTTACTATTTTATAAATCTTTTTATTTCAGTGCCTGATTTTTTCAGTAATTGAAGATTGTAGATTCCTCTGGGGGACCCACTAATGTTTAACTGAATATTGGTAGTTCTGTTTAAGAATATTTTTGTCTGCTGTAGTATTTTACCGTTTAAGTCAGTGATCACAAGGGCGGCTGGTTCATTGCTGCCTGTTGCCTGTACAAATAATATATTTTTTGCCGGGTTGGGCGATGTGCTTAAACTAAAGCCATCCCCGGTAATGTGCACAGTCGCAACATTACTGTAAGAAAATTTGCCATCAATATCTGTCAACTTCAGCCGGTAATAATTAATTCCGATAAATGGATTTTGATCAATGGTTGAATAATTGAGTTTAACATTGCTATTTCCTGTTGAAGTAACAAAGCCGATGGATGAGAATGTACTGCCATCCATACTTTTTTCTACGGTGAATCCTGCAAGACTTTCCTCGTTGACAGTTTGCCATTGCAATAAGGCTGTTTTGTTAACTTGGGCGATGGCTTTAAAAACTGTTAGTTGCACAGGTAAAGGTCCGGCCCCAATGCCCAGGATATTTAAATTAAATCTTGCAAGCGTTGCTGAATTCGTCCCAAAATTATCTCTACTGGTACCTGGTGTATAAAGTTGGTTAGCCAAAAATTCCAAGAGGAAAGTTGTTTATTCTGCAAGTCAGGAAAGGTAATAAATGTTTCATTTTCCTGAAAGCCAGTTTCACTACTTCCGTTAGCGTTGAGTAAGGAAATAAAGAGTTGATTGTTAGAAATCAGACCACTAACAACCTGTCCCTGGTTACTTATTGCCAGCATACCAGGACCGCTTCCGGTAGCACTGCTAAAATGATAATCTCCACTACCAAAACTTTCATCAATACTTCCATTGGTATTATAACGGGTTATAAAATATTGAGTAGTGCCTGCACCATTCGGAATCATTGCTCCGCCAACTACAATTTTTCCATTAGTTTGCAAAACAGCATAAGAATTTCCGGAAATCGGAGAAGCTTGAGAAAATCCATTTAATCCAAAACTGGAATCAACGTTTCCATTGGGATGCCTTTTTGAAATTCTAAGGCCATTTAAACGGATTAATAAATAAAAATCGCTCGATCCATCATTGGCTTGTAAAACCTGTAATACTGCGCTGGGCACGGCAACAGCATTTCCCAAACTCAGTGTAGAAATGCCGTTCCTTCCAAAGCTGGAATCAACTGTAAGTCTTATTTGTGCATAAAACCTGACAATAAGAAAGTATAACAAGTGCAAGCAAGTAGAAATTTTTTTGTTTTCAT
>JANYFI010000236.1 GCA_025362765.1 Ferruginibacter sp.
CATTCAGGAAAACAATCTTGCTATAAAATTCATAGGTCTTATTTGTTTCCGCATCCAATACTTCCACCCCTTTTGCTTTTTGTGTATCCTTATCGTAAATAATTTTTGTTACTATAGAAAAAGGGCGGACTGTTAAATTATTAGTTGCTTGTGCAGCAGGCAGGGTAGATGATTGGGTACTAAAATATCCGCCAAACGGGCAACCTTCCCAGCAACGGTTGCGAAACTGGCATTGAGTACGCCCAGGGATGGGCGCTGTCAAATTTGCCGTGCGCCCAATAATCATACTGCGGTTTTTAAACTGCGCTTTAATCCTTGCGGCAACATCTTTTTCAACTATGTTTAAATCCATCGGTGGCAAAAAATGGCCATCGGGCAAATGTTCCAAGCCTTCCATCGAACCACTGATACCGGCAAATTTTTCAACATAATCATACCATGGCGCAAGGTCTTTATACCGTATGGGCCAATCAATGGCAATGCCATCTTTAGCATTGGCATCAAAATCAAAATCGCTCCACCGGTAGCTTTGCCTACCCCACAAAATAGAGCGGCCACCCATTTGGTAACTGCGCCACCAGGTAAAAGGCTTTACTTCCGTGTACGGGCAATCCTTTTCATTTGCCCAGCTATCCATTACTGCTTCGCCGGCTGCCCATCCACGATGTATTACCGGGTAATCTTTCTTTTGCTGCGCAGTGGTATGCCCACGGTGCTCAAAATCCCATGGGTCTTTATTGGCCGTTTTATAATCTTTTATATGTTCATGCGGTTTGCCACGTTCCAGCATCAATACTTTTAAGCCTTTTTCTGTAAGCTCCTTAGCTGCCCAGCCGCCGCTAATGCCCGAGCCTACAACTATTGCATCGTAAGTGTTTTGTATAACTGCTTTGTTATTTATTTGCGTTGAATCGCCGGGCATATTTTTAATTTATTAAGAGCTGAATCCAATGCGGTTAATTTAATAGCTTTCCCGTTTTACCTCACCCCAGTCCCACTCCAAGGGGAGAGGGGAGTTTGGCTCCTGCGGGTAGAAGTCGCTTATTTAACGGCATTGGTGTTGAATAACTGATTAAAGGTTTCCCTTTTTTAATTCGCTTACCGCATAGTCTGCTGCCCTTGCAGTAAAAGCCATGTAAGTGAGCGATGGGTTTACGCAAGAAGCGGAAGTCATAAAAGAACCATCCGTTACAAAAACATTTAGCGCATCCCAAATTTGGTTATGGCTGTTTAGTACAGATGTTTTTGCATCCCTACCCATACGTGCAGAGCCCATTTCGTGTATGCCCCTGCCAAGGGTGCCATCGCCATCCCGCCCCTTTACATTTTTAACACCCGCAGCTTCCAGCATTTCAATTGCATCGGCAAGCATGTCTTTGCGCATCTTTTTTTCATTGTCTTTGTACTCAATATCCATCGATAAAACATTTAAGCCCCACTTATCCTTTTTAGTTTTATCAAGCGTTACAAAGTTTTCATGGTAAGGTAGCGTCTCTCCAAAACCACCAATACCCATCGTCCATCCTCCTGGCTCAGACAAGGCGTCTTTAAAGCCGGCACCAATAGAAATTTCTTCTGCAGAGCGGCTATAACCTTCTCTTGTACCGCCTCCCTGGTAACCAAAGCCACGCAGGTAATCGCGTTTATCGCCAAATAAATTTTGGTAACGTGGTATGTAGATACCGTTGGCACGGCGGCCGAAAGTATATTTGTCTTCGTATCCTTCTACCTCGCCACCTGCGCCTACGCCTAAATGATGGTCCATGATGTTATGGCCTAACTCGCCGCTGCTGCTGCCTAAGCCGCCTTGCCAAACATCGGTTGCCGAGTTCATTAATACCCATGCGCTGTTTAGAGTAGATGCATTAAGAAAAATTATTTTTGCATTGTAGGTATAGGTTTTGTTGTCTTCACCATCCAAAACTTCTACGCCTGTTGCACGTTTTTTATCTTTATCATATAAAATTTTAGTAACAATGCTCCATGGGCGAACGGTAAGGTTGCCTGTTTTTCTTGCTGCCGGCAATGTAGAAGACTGGGTACTAAAATAGGCGCCGAACGGGCATCCCAGCCAGCATTTATTTCGGTACTGGCAGTTGGTCCTTTCCTGCAACGGCTCTGTAATATTAGCAGTACGGCCAATGATCATTGAGCGCTTCCCTTTGTAATGTTCCTTTATCCTTGCGGCCACATCTTTTTCAACAATCGTCATATCCATAGCTGGCATAAACTGGCCATCAGGCAATTGTGCCAGGCCATCACGGGAACCGCTAATGCCAGCAAATTTTTCAA
>JANYFI010000239.1 GCA_025362765.1 Ferruginibacter sp.
CCAACGCCCCGCGTGGCAAAAGCGGAAAAATGAAACCCCATCCAGCCTCCGCCAGCGTTCATATATTTTTCAAAGGCCACTCTTTGTAGGGAATCATCTGGGCGGGTATCTAAAAAAATAACCACCTGGTATTGCGTAAGAAATGCCGTGTTCATGTTATTCCAGTTGCTGGTGGTATCGTAGGTAAACTGGTATTTTTTTGCTGCTGCCGGAAACCATTCATTGGCTTCGTGCACAAAACTGATATGCGCCTGGTCTTCTCTTGCCGTGAAAAAAGCAATCACTTTAAAGGCGGCTGTTTTACCTTTTACCTGCCCAATGCCATTTAAATTAAAACAGCACAAAAAAGCACACAATGTTGCTACAGAAAGTAACTGCCTGTTTATTGTTAAACCCACATTCATTAGTTCATCTTTAATCAAAAAAAATATTTAAAGATAACTCAAATGGGGGTAGGATTTTATTTCATTAACGGCGATCTATTTAAAAAACGTGTAGCACTGTTGCTATGGCAGCCTATTTGCGGGAACGATGATATCATCCCATTTTTTGATTAACTTTTCATTAGAAGTTACAAATGTTACCTTTAAATAAATAAGCAGCTATTATGAAAACCATAAATCAATTATGCAGGATTTGCCTTTTTAGTATTGCGTTTACCGGCGTTGCCACTATACTGACGGCACAAAAAAAAACCTCAGACAAAGCCGTACAAATAAAAAATATGTTGGACAGCCAGCGGTATGTTTTTCACGCTAAGTCGGTAGTACCATTCAGTGGTCGGCAGCGTTATTTAACGAGCGAGTATACCGTGTCTGTTTCAAAAGACACAGTAATAAGTGATTTGCCTTATTTTGGGCGGGCATATTCGGCGTCTATAGGAAATACGGACGGCGGCATCAGGTTTACCTCCGTTAAATTTACCTATTCCAAAGTTGCAGGAAAAAAGGGCAGTTGGAAAATAACGATCAAACCAACAGACAATCGGGATGTACAGCAGCTACTTTTTACAGTGTATGATAATGGTACTGCTTATTTAACGGTGAACAGCAATAACCGGCAGTCAATTTCATTTAATGGAGATATTAATCCATCAACAACAAAATATTAATGGCTAAGAGGGTTTACTATTTAATATCATTATCACAATAAAAACGTTCAGTTTTAAAGTACCCCTATGCCCGCTGAGCACGGTATTGGTTGAATGCCAGGTTTCCCTGCTAAGCGTTGCCTGTAGCTGATTTCAGCCTTTGATGCCCCTGCTTTTCATATTTGCCGAACATTTGAACAGTTTCTATCATACGTTAAAGATGACGTTTAAAAATATGTTGCAAACACTATTATAATGATATGCATCACCTTTATTAACGAGCATTTTTTTTTGTTTTAACAAGTAATGAGATAACTTCGCTGATAACTTAAACTCTTATAAATATGAAATGTAACTATGTGATTATTTTAGGTACAGCCAGCGCTTTATTTTTCAGTTCCTGCGTAAGTAAAAAAGTGTTGAAAACAGAGCAGGACAAATACGCTGCACTGCAAACCGACTACGCCAAACTACAAGATGACCTTAAAAATTGTACTACCCTTACTGCAGCAAATTCACAGGGAAAAGCATTGTCTGATGCTGAAATAGCCAGCCTGAAAAAGCAATTGGATTTTCTAAAAGAGAACAATACCACTGCGCTAAAACAATTGGAAAGCTTATCAGTAATCAGCGGTTCCCAGGCGGAAAGCATAAAAAAATCCCTTGACAATATAGGAGCAAAAGATGCTTATATCCAGGACCTGCAATCGGCCATGGCTCGTAAAGACAGCCTGAACCTTGCTTTGGTAACCAACTTAAAAGGTGCTGTTGGAAATATGGATGACAAAGACATCAACATTAAAGTTGATAAAGGCGTGGTGTATATTGACATCAGCGATAAATTGTTGTTTAAAAGCGGAAGCTATAATGTAAGTGACAAGGCAAGCGCCGTGTTAGGTAAGGTAGCCCTGGTGTTGAAAAATCAACCTGATATTGAATTTATGGTAGAAGGTCACACGGATAATGTTGCTTACAAAGGTAGCGACATGCTGATTGACAACTGGGACCTGAGTGTTAAAAGAGCCACTGCCGTAGTGCGCATTCTGGAAAAACAATACGGGCTAAATCCAGCCAACATGACTGCAGCCGGTCGCAGCGAATACAAACCAGTAGCTGACAACAGCACTCCTGAAGGAAAAGCGGCCAACCGCAGAACAAGAATTGTTATTCTTCCTCAGCTTGACCAATTTTTCAA
>JANYFI010000270.1 GCA_025362765.1 Ferruginibacter sp.
AGTAAACGAAGGTTTATTGCAAGGCACATCGCAAGATGGATTGACAGTTTATAAAGGTGTTCCGTTTGCTGCGCCACCCGTAGGCGATCTCCGCTGGCGTGCGCCGCAACCTGGGGCAAAATGGCAAGGCATTAAACAGGCCACGCAGTTTGCTCCTGCACCAATGCAGGGAGGTAACCCACCTTCAGGTAAAAGCGAAGATTGTTTGTATTTAAATATCTGGTCGCCTGCAAAATCTTCCAAAGAAAAAGTACCGGTACTTGTGTGGATTTACGGAGGCGGATTTGCTTTTGGCTCTACTGCTGAACCAACTTACAACGGGGAAAAACTGGCGGCTAAAGGAGTGATATTGGTAAGCATTGCTTATCGTGTTGGCCAGTTGGGTTTTTTGGCTCACCCCGAATTAAGTGCAGAAAGTGCGAACCATGTTTCGGGAAATTATGGATTGCTTGATATGGTTGCAGGCTTGGAATGGGTGAAGAAAAATATTGCCGCCTTTGGTGGCGATCCAAATAAGGTAACCATCTTCGGCGAATCGGCGGGCGGCATTGCGGTGAGCATGTTATGTGCTTCACCATTGGCTAAAGGGTTATTTAAAGGAGCCATTTCAGAAAGCGGCGGATCATTCGGACCAACACGCCCAACAACTTTCCCTGGTGAAAATATGAAGACATTGAAACAGGCCGAAACTGAAGGACAAACTTTTGTAGAACAAGCCGGCGTTTCATCTATTACTGAACTCCGTAAAATACCTGCTGATAAAGTGCCTGCTGGTTTTGGTAAACCCGGAGGTTGGCCCATTGTTGATGGCTATGTAGTACCCGATGATCAGCACAAATTATACGAAGCAGGCAAGTACAATGAGGTGGCGATTTTAGTAGGTTATAATTCTGATGAAGGCGCAAGTTTCTCTCCACCAAAAACGCCGGAAGATTATATCAATGGTACTAAAATCCGTTACGGAAAATTTGCCGATGAGTTGATAAAAGCGTATCCTGTTGGAACAGATAATGTACCAAAAACAGCCCGTGATCTTGCCCGTGATGCGGCGTTCGGCTGGCAGACATGGAGCTGGGCCATGCTGCAGGCAAAAACAGGTAAGTCGAAAGTTTATTATTATTATTTTGATCAGCACCCCGACTATCCGGCCGGCTCACCAAAGGCAGGGTATGGCTCGCCACATGGGCAGGAAGTGGCGTATGTTTTCAACAACCTTGATTCAAAAAATCCGCAAACAACAAACACAGATATTAAACTGTCTGAATCTATGGCAACCTATTGGACGAATTTTACCAAGTACGGTGATCCAAACGGAAAAGATGTTCCAAAATGGCCAGCATTTACTATCGCTGATCGGGCAGTAATGTACCTGGGTCCAACGCCACATGTTGGTGCGGTGCCCAGCGCCGAATCTTTAAAGGTATTAGATGCTTATTTTGAATGGAGGCGAACACCAGAAGGTAAAGCCTGGGCTAAATAATTATTTACAGTTGATTGCATGAAAAAACAACATGTTGTTTTTAATTACTAAAAACAGTAAGGCTGATTGATGAAAATAAAAAAGTACGACCATGATAAAAAATAAGTTTGGAAGCATTAATTTTTTTATACTATTGATTCTTTCAGGCGCTGCTTACAGTAAACCGAATAAAATAAGTGAATTAAGAACGATACCACAATTTATTCTTAATCTTAGAGCGGCTTTGCTGATGGCTTTATCGTTTGCCCTTCCGGCAATTACTCTATCAGCACAAACATTAAAAGATGTTTATAAAAATGCCTTTCTTATCGGCGTAGCCATAAACCCCGCCATCACCTCCGGAAAAGAGACAGGGGTGCGGGATATTGTTATTAGGCAATTCAATTCCATAACCGTAGAAAATGTAATGAAGGCCGCATTAATCAATCCCCAACCCGGTGTTTATAATTTCAGCCCGGCTGATGATTATGTTGCCTTCGGCGAAAAGCATCACATGTTTATTGTAGCGCACACGCTGGTGTGGCACAACCAATGCCCGGCTTGGTTTTTTACCAATGCAGCAGGAAAGCCAAATACAAAAGAAGAACAGATTGAAAGATTGCAAAGCCATATTAAAGCGGTAGCCGGAAGATATGCTGGCCGGGTAAATGCCTGGGATGTTGTAAATGAAGTGATAGATAATGATGGCAGTTACAGGGAAAGTACAGCTTGGGTAAAAGCCTGTGGTAATGGAGATACGTTGGTAAAATATGCTTTCAAATTTGCGGCGCAATATGCACCCAATACAGAATTATATTACAACGATTTTAATGCCTGGCGTCCTGCAAAACGGGATGGTATTGTACGCATGATAAAGATGCTGCAGAAAGAAGGGATACGTATTGACGGCGTGGGCATACAAGGACATTGGGGATTAGATTATCCCAAAACAAAATACATTGAAGATGCCATTGATGCCTACGCAGCATGCGGCGTAAAAGTAATGATAACAGAGTTGGATGTTGATGTATTGCCTTTAACTAAAGAAGGTCAGATAATAGGTCAGGGAATGGCCGATAAGCAATTTCAACTGGAAGAGTTTAAAACTTTTCTTGACCCTTATCAAACTGGACTGCCCGACAGTGTACAAACCCTGCTTGCAAAAAGGTGGGCAGAACTGTTTGACATTTTTTATAAAAGAAAAGATAAAATAGCGAGGGTAACAGTTTGGGGTGTGGATGACAGCATGAGCTGGAAGAATGATTATCCTATTCCTGCCCGCACAAATTATCCATTGTTATGGTCGAGAAATCTTGAGCCAAAACCGGCGTTACAGGCGGTGTTGGAAGTACCGGCGAAAATGAAAAATTGAGGATGATAAAAAATAAAATGTTTTTTATGTTAGTGCATACAAATTAATTTTAACTAAATCCTCATACATTATTTTGCAATTTAACAAATGCACATTATGCGTCCACAATTAATAAAGCAAATAGTAGT
>JANYFI010000277.1 GCA_025362765.1 Ferruginibacter sp.
GGGTATATCTACATGAAATATTTTAGGTAAAATAGTCAATTGCTTTTTATTGGTAATAGGCTTCAGTCCCGGAATAATCGGCACGTGAATACCCATGTCCCTGCAATCTTTAACAAAGTCAAAAAATTTCTGGTTGTTGAAAAACATTTGGGTCATAATATAATCAGCACCGGCATCTACTTTTTCTTTTAAATGCAATAGGTCGGTTTCTAAATTCGGCGCTTCAAAATGTTTTTCCGGGTAACCTGCGGTGCCAATACAAAAATCGGGTTTGCCGCCATTTTTAATGTCTTCTTCCTGGTAAATGCCATTCTTCAAATTTACTACCTGGCGCAAAAGGTCCACTGCATAAGCGTTTCCATTGGGTTCGGGTTCAAAATTGGCTTCGTTTTTAGCCGCATCACCCCTTAACACCAATACATTATCTATACCTAAAAAGTTAAGGTCAATCAGGGCGTCTTCAGTATCTCTTTTACTAAAACCGCCACAAATTAAATGCGGTACGGTATCAATATTATAGTGATTTTTTAATGCCGCACAAATAGCTACTGTACCGGGCCGCTTGCGCACTTCTACCTTTTCAAAAGTGCCATCGGCCTTTTTCTTAAACATGGTTTCGCTGCGGTGATAGGTTACGTTTATAAATGCAGGATCAAACTCCATTAAAGGATCTAAATGATTATAAATTGACTGGATAGTTTTACCCTTTAACGGCGGTAATATTTCAAAAGAAACAAGCGTTTTGGTCGCCTGCGAAATGTGTTCTGTAATTTTCATGATTGTAAAATATCTGCAAACATAGTTAAGTAGTAATAAAGCACAAACTGCTGTTAAATATAAATGAGCAGCCACCCTTACTTTGGTTTATATTATTTTTGCGGCAAAACATTTATTTTGAGCCTGACTATTTACACTAAAGACCTGGTTAAAATTTATGGCAGCCGTACAGTTGTAGACCATGTGTCGTTCAATGTGCGGCAGGGAGAAATTGTTGGATTGCTTGGGCCAAACGGCGCCGGTAAAACAACGTCTTTTTACCAGGTGGTAGGGTTAATAAAACCCGATGAAGGGGAAGTTTTTTTGAATGACATCAATATCACCAAACTGCCCATGTATAAAAGGGCCAAGATGGGTATTGGCTATTTACCGCAGGAAGCCAGCATTTTCAGAAAGTTAAGTGTGGAAGATAATTTGAAAGCAGTGCTGGAAATGACTAAGCTAAGCAAGCTTGAGCAACGGGATAAACTGGAATCACTGCTGGATGAATTTCGCCTGCAACTGGTAAGAAAAAACAATGGCGATACGCTCAGTGGCGGCGAAAGAAGAAGAACAGAAATTGCCCGTGCGCTGGCGGTTGACCCTAAATTTATTTTACTGGATGAACCTTTTGCCGGTGTGGATCCCATTGCAGTGGAAGATATACAAACCATTGTTGCCCGACTTAAATTCAGGAATATCGGCATCCTGATAACTGACCATAATGTAAATGAAACGCTGTCTATTTGCGACAGGGCTTACCTGTTGATTGATGGTAAAATATTTAAACACGGCACGGCAGAGGAATTGGCCGGCGATGAGCAGGTGAGAAGATTGTATCTCGGTAAAAACTTTGAACTAAAAAGAAAGGACTATTTGCATGAAGATGCAAAAAATGAAAACCCTATTGAAGCCCTGCCAGGTTTTCCGGATGCGCTGGAAGGATTTTAATGATGTTTTTAAATCAAATATTCTTGCAACTATAATTCTTTAATAGCTTTCCAAATATTTTCAGCTACAGGAATTCCTTTTTCCATATTTTCTTTCCTCGCCATCAATACCCGCTCGCCGGGATATACTATTTTTTCTCCCGCTACAACGGATTCAGATTGGTGATAGTCGCTGATAATTTGTTGTAACAGCCAATCAATTGATTTAAAATTGCTCAATGCTTTTGTATCTATCGCAATAAAAATTTGCGACAGACAGATTTCAATTTCTTGCCGGGTAATATCATGCACTGCCTTACCGCCACTCAATAATGCCGCCAGCATATCCAGTAACAATGATAAACCTGCCCCTTTCCAGTAACCAACTGGCAGGCCTTTTTTCGATTGCATTATTTCGTTAGGATCGGTAGTGATATTTCCAACGGTATCATATCCGCCGGGTACAGCCAGTTGTTCATTTTTTAGCGTCGCCATTTCTATTGCGCCAAAAGAATATTGAGACATGGCCATGTCCAGCACAATCGCTTCGCCTGCATAAGGGATGGCAATTACCAGGGGATTATTTCCGAGGCGGTTATCGGCCGCCTGCCAGGCGGGCATATTGGCAATGGTGTTTGACCAGCCGATAAAAACAAAGCCTTCTTTTGCCGCCTTCCATCCGTACAAACCGCCCCGCATCCAGTGATTGGTATTGCTTAGCGCCACACAGCCAATACCGTTGGCAGCGGCCAGCGCCATCGCTCTGTTGGTTGCCTCTAATGCATTCAGCGGGCCGGGGCCCAGATTACCATTCCATTGTTCCATACCACCCAAACCCGAAACCTTTACCGGTTCTGCATCTGGTAATACCCATCCTTTTTTTACATACTCAATAAATTTAGGAAAGCGGTTTACGCCATGCGAATAAACACCATCAATGCTGTTAGTTGTAAATACATCCGCACAGGCCGCTGCTTTTTCTTCACTAAATCCGCAGGCAAAAAGAATACGAAAAAATTCTTTATTAAGGGCTGATGATTGTATTCTTATAAATGCGGAATTGTTTTCCTTCATAAAAAATAATTTTATAAATTACAATAGCCGATGTTGCCACCGGCTATTGTACAATTAAGTTGGTTGACTAGTAACCAAATATTTCTTCCAGGCTTAGCTTTTTTACTTCGCCATATTTTGCCATATCAGCATTGCTTACTTTCTTTTCTGAAGCTACCACGCAATAAGTGTACGGCTTGTTAGCAATATAACTGCTGTGAAATTTTTTGAGGTCATCATATCCGATGCCATCAACAGCCGAATAGGTTTTTTTACGGATATCATAGTCAAGCCCCTTACGTTGTGCCGCCAGGTAATTGTAAATAATTGCATCCTGTGTAATGCGGCCCGTTTCAATATCTTTTTTAATACCGGCTTTCGCAAATTTGATATTCTCCGCAACATCGGGCAAATCATTTAGCAATTCGTTCATAGCCACAATAGATTCATTGAATTTATCTGCCTGGCAACCCACGTATGCCAGCGTATAAAAAGGGTCTTCTTTTTTATCTGGTACCGCATAAAACGCAAAAGTAGAATAGGCCAGCGCCTTTGATTCCCGGATGGTTTGAAATACCAGCGCCGCCATTCCACCACCAAAATAATTATTAAAAATATCTACTACCGGCTCTTCATCCGGATTGTACGGGTTGGTGTTACGCACCCAGCGAATTTCTGACTGTACCATATTATAATCAGCAAACAATACCTGGTTACTGGTTTGTGTTGCGGGAATAAATTTTACTTTTTCAG
>JANYFI010000304.1 GCA_025362765.1 Ferruginibacter sp.
GACACACTACGTTCACACCGGCTGCCATCAATACAGCAAAAAATAAAAAAGACTTCATAGTAATTAGTTGATTAAGAAAAACATTTTACACCGGCTACTGCCAATTTTTAACGATCGAGCTTTTTAGTAACAATACAAAACCATTCGTAAAAAATAACTTTTTATAAACATAGTAAAGTTGCCAAATGAAATTTGCACTTGCCGCTTATATATTATCTCTTGCTAAAAGAATATTACCATTCCTGTACCTGTTTGCCTGCTTTCCTGCTCACTTTTTATTTTCTTCCAGCACTACATGTTTTATATTTTTCCTGTCCCAGGTATAAGTTATGTGTACCTTGCCATCGCTTGCTTCAATAATGGCCGGATAGCTAAACTCTTCTCTGGTGCCATTTTCCAAAACAGCAACGTCTTTCCAGCGAACGCCGTCTTTTGAAATGGCTACGTTTAGTTTTTGCCTGCCGTCCGACCAGCCCTTTCCTTTTGTAGTGGGGTTATACACCAGCATCTGCCAGCCGCTTTTTAAAGTAACCGCATCAATGCCTGAATTGGGATTGGGCAATGTAGTAGCAGAAAATTTGCCCCATGAATCACCATTGTTGTTTGACCATGCCTGCATTATTTTGTCCTGATTACTTCTGCAAAGCATTTGTACTCTGCCATGTGGATATTGTAAAATGGTTGGTTGAATTACTTTAATTGCATTGCCTGTATCCACCGGAATCAGCTGCCAGGTTTTTCCTTCATCCTTTGATTTTTCAACAAACACCTTCCAGGCATTCTTTTCTTCTTTACTTGAAGGAGAAAGTATAGAACTGTCGGATAACTGAACAGGTTTATTTTTTATCGGGCCAAGCAATCCTTCCGGAAGCTTTTCCGCAACACCCCAGGATTTACCATCGTCTGAAGAAATTTTATACATGCCCCACCAGGAATAAGGTTTTGGACCTACCTTATAGAATAAAAATAATTTGCCTTCCCTGGTTTTAAATAAAACGGGATTCCAACAAGGAAATCTAACCAGGTCACTTTGTATTCCATCAGCTACTGTAGCAGGTACACCCCATTGATTGTTTTCACTGGTAGCCTGCCAAATGGTAACATCTTTTTCTCCTTCTCCGGTACCGGCGAAAAATGATGTGATTAGTATTCCAGGCGCCACCTCAACAATAGTTGAAGCATGACACTCTTTAAAGGGAGGATTGGCAACAATTAATTCTTCCCGTATTTTTTTCCAGGATGTTTGTGCGCCCGCGGTAAGAAAAAACGCCGCAGCTAAAATGGTAATTGAAATATTTTTCATGTCCGGTTGAATATTGCAGTTTTTATGGCAATCAGTTTAATTATACCCTGTTTAACTCCTCATTTATGGAGAGGTAAGATTTTTAATTATTCGCTAATATGTTTTGGCCTTTTCCTGATAAATGGATATACTAATCGTTAAGTTATTAACTAAAGATATAAACTTCTTTAAATAATTTAAAATGTTTTTGTAACTTACTTAATTATATTCTATATTTTTGATTACCAAGATAAAAAAATATCCTTCAGAATAAACACTTTCAGAGATCTATGTTTTCAAGAAATGACTTTTACCGTAAAAAATTGTTTTTAACATATTAAAACCTCTCTTATGCGGGCTTTTAAATCAGAAATATCCAATGCGCTGGACAGGCAAATTGCCATTATGGAAAGAAAATTTCCCTACTTCGATTCCAGGTTTCATTATCATCCTGAACTTGAATTGATTTACATTAAAAACGGCAGTGGCAAAAGAATTGTCGGTGATAAAATGGATACATTTAACAGCGGTGATATTTTTTTTATTGGCGCAGAATTACCGCACGAAATTATTAATAGCGAAGAATTTGGTAAACATGCTACCAGTGGTTTATCTCACGCCATTGTAGCCTACTTTAACAAAGATGTTTTTTCCAAAGGTTTTTATAGTTTAAGGGAATGCAGTAAAATAAATACCCTGATAAAAAAATCCAACAGGGGGATAAAAATTACAGGCAAAACCAATAGCATAGTAGCAAAAAAAATGGAAGAGCTTGTTACTAAAAAAGACTTTGACCGTGTACTGGGTTTAATTGAAATTCTGCACCTGCTTTCTGTTTCTGATGAGTTGGAATATTTTGTTTGCGAAGGATACGAAGGCAACCTGAACGACAATACGGCTGACCGCTTAACAAAGGTATTTAATTTTGTCAGTGTTAACTATAATGAAGATATCACCTTGGAAACAATCGCCAAAGTAGCCAACCTTACCCCTCCCGCATTTTGCAGAATGTTTAAACAAAAAACAAAATTGTGCTTTTTCTCTTACCTCAACGAAATAAGGATTTCCAATGCCTGCAAAATATTAACGGAAACTGGTTACAATGTATCGGAAGTAGCTTTTAACTGCGGGTACAGAACCTTGAGTAACTTCAATAAATTTTTTAAAAAATCTACCGGCTTATCGCCCAAAGCATACAGGGAAAAGGCATTGGCTTAATACTTGCCTTTTGCACACTTAAATAAATATAACAGAAAAGGCAGTCGCTATCAGCACTGCCTTTTCTGTTTAAATAATGTAATATCCATCACTTTTTTATTGCACTTCATTCACTTCAAGCAACACACTTGTTCTGTACAAACTAACATCTGGATTGATTCCCACCGTCATTAAAAAATCACCGGAATAAACGGTGGTGGCAGTAATAGAAGATATTGTTCCCGGATATAAATTAATCTCTTTCACCGTATATTTTTTTGACGCATCCAGTCCTTTTAGCTGTATCGGCTTAGGTGTTGCCGAGGGCATAAAACGGGTATTGGTAAGATAATTAAATACAACGGCGCGGCTTTTTGCGGCATTGGCAAACATCAGCGATGCCATTGGATGTTGATTTGGGTTTACCAGCCGGTACAAATCGCCGTGCCAAACCAAATCGCTCAGCGACTTATAATTGGCTACAGATTGCTGACTGAACTGCAGGTCTTTTTCGTTCAGTTTATCTACTACGATATCGTAGCCCATTTTACCCATCATGGCCACATCTGTTCTAAATTTTAGTGGCAATTTACTCCAGTCGGTGATGTGGTTGCAGCTTGCGATAGCGGGGTAAAAATAACTGTATTCCCACTGGATAAATATACGCTCTACCGGATCAGTATTATCACTTGGCCAATACTCAGTAAAATACTGCAAAGCACCATAGTCAACGCGACCACCGCCACCGCTGCACAACATCATCGGCACTGTTGGATATTTTGCACGCAACCTTTCCAGCACTTTATACAACCCTTTTACATAGTCAACATATAACTGCGATTGAGGTAATCCCATCTTTTGCAGGTAAGCGGAATAAGCAT
>JANYFI010000308.1 GCA_025362765.1 Ferruginibacter sp.
TTGAAAAACTGCTTACCGCCAACCGGCTCATTTATCACAAGGATACCTCTATAGAACACAGCCAGGTAAAAGCCAAACTGGACATTTTAAAATCAACCGGAAATAATAGCCTGGAATTTTATGATGCCCATTCTCCCAACGCTATGTTTTCATTGCAGGCTGGCGCCAAAGGAATGTCGTCTATTTCAGGAAATTTTTATCCGGAGATACTGGTTTGGATGTGCAATAACGCTACCAACCCCGAAAAACAAAAAGATGTTGAATGGTTACAGTCAGAAATTACAAGGGTTGACCCGTTGATTCACCAGGCTTATCCCATGAGTGCGAAATACTTTTTGCAAAAAAGAGGGTTGCCTATCCGTACCATCAGCAGAACATTTGCCCTTGAACTTACGCCTGACCAGAAAAAAACACTGGATGATATACATACCAGCTTTCTTGGCTGGTGCGAAAGGCTAGAGATAACGAGGGTTATTTAATATTTCGGTTGTATTTTCCAGACGATTGCCAATACACTTTTATGAAACATTTACCGGTTGCAGATCTTGCGATTATTGCATTTTATATGCTGGCCATGATATTGACCGGTGTTTGGTTTTCAAGAAAAAATAAAAATCCTGATCAGTTTACGAAGGCTTCCGGTAAAATACCGCAATGGGCTGTCGGTATCTCTATCTATGCTACTTTTTTAAGCAGCAATACTTTTTTAGGCGTGCCAGGAAAAGCATTTGGTACCAACTGGAATGCATTTGTTTTTAGTTTGTCCATGCCTTTTGCCGCCTGGATAGCGGCAAAATATTTTATTCCTTTTTACAGAAACAGTGGGGAGGTATCGGCCTACACGCATTTGGAAAAGCGCTTTGGCCCCTGGGCACGTACTTATGCAGTGGCCTGTTTTTTACTTACACAACTCGCCCGGATGGGCTCTGTTTTTTTTGGTATTGCGCTCAGCCTGCAAGCTATGACGGGGTATTCCATGCAAAGCATTATGATCGTAATGGGTATCATCATTATTGTTTATACAGTACTCGGTGGTATGGAAGCGGTGATATGGACAGAGGTTGCGCAAGGCATCATTAAAACCTTTGGCGCTATCATTATCCTGTATTTTATTATCAGCAAAATGCCGGGCGGTATAAACCATATCATTGCCATTGGTAAGACAGATGGTAAATTTAGCCTGGGTAGTTTTAAGCCAGATTTTACAGCCTCTACATTTTGGGTGATATTTTTATATGGCATTTTTATTAACCTTAATAATTTTGGAATGGACCAGAATTATATTCAGCGTTACCAGGCAACCAGTTCCGGTAAAGAGGCCGCTAAATCATTGTGGCTTTGTGTTAAAATATATCTTCCCGCTTCATTGTTGTTTTTTATAATTGGCTCTTCATTGTACGCCTGGTACCAGGTGCATCCCGAAATGCTGGAGGCGGTTAAACTGAGGGCTGCGGCAGACCGTTTATCTGTGAGTGTTTCAGCCAATGAAATTACAGCGCTGGCAAAGACATTACAACCGGCAGACTACGGCGACAAAATATTGCCGGATTTTATGGTAAATATATTGCCGGTAGGCATTGTCGGCATTATTGTTTCCGCCATTCTTTCCGCAGCCATGAGTACCATCAGTTCGGGAATGAATGCCTGCGCTACGGTATTTACTTTTGATATTTATAAGCGATACATCAAGCAGGATATTAACAACCGGCAAACCATGACGTTGCTTTTTACGTCTACTTTTGTGATTGGCATACTGTCTATTATAGCTGGTATTGCGATGATTGGCGTTAAAAGTATACTGGATGTTTGGTGGCAATTGTCCGGTATTTTTGCCGCAGGTATGCTGGGACTCTTTTTATTGGGAATTGCCAGCCGTGCAAAAAATGCCGAAGCCGTAATTGCTGTTATTGTTGGTGTGTTGGTTATTGGCTGGATGACTTTTCCTTCCGTTATTCCTGACAATCTTTCCTGGCTCCGCAGTAGTTTTAATACTAATATGGTAATTGTAGTTGGTACACTAACTATTTTTTTGGTGGGAACACTCCTGTCCTTCTTTAAAAAGAGGGGACAGAATGTAGGCTGATTATTTATTCATTTTCTGCAAATGATAATTGGCAAGGCCTTCAATGGGTGTTTTAATAATTACGCCAACGGACATTTTATACAAACCTGCGGTTGCACTCAGTAGTTCTTTAAATGCAAAACCAATGGACCCTGTACAATTAAAACTGTATTGCTGATAATCGGGGTATTTTGTAACAAGGTTTTCAAAAAAATCAATAAAAGCGTTTGTCACCAGTTGAGTGGTGTATTCTTTGCACGCCTTGCTGGTTGAAATAAAATTGACAAAATCGGCACAAAAACGATTCGGTAATTTTGCCGAATAAACCCGTTCCATAATTGCTTCACGGGTAAGCCCATACGTTGCAAAAAATTCTTCTCTTACTGCTGTCGGCATATATTCCCGGATATAATCTCCCAGTAGTTTTTTTCCGATATAAAATCCACTGCCTTCGTCACCCAGTAAATAACCCAATGAATCTATATTCGCTGTTATGGTAGTTCCATCATACACGCAGCTATTGGTGCCTGTACCAAGTATCGCAGTAAAGCCCGGTTGATCAAATAATACAGCTCTTGCGGAGCCCAGCAAATCTAAACCTACTGCAGGAGTTGCCGTTGTAAATACTTGTTGTAGCGCATTTATTACAATGTGCGTTTTATCATCGAAACAACCAGCGCCATAAAAATAAATGCGGCTGATTTGTATTGGTTGTACAATGGGTGGCAGACTTTTAGTTAGTGATTCAACAATATAACTACTGTTTACAAAATAGGGATTGTAACCTTCTGTATCAAAAAAATAAGGCGCTGTTTTTGCCTGTAGCAGGCACCAGCTTGTTTTGGTTGAACCGCTGTCTGCGATTAGTATCATTTGTTTTTTTTTATTTGTAACCCGATTTTGTGACCCACCACGGCATAGAAAAAAATACAGAGATAGCAGGGAATCAACATACCATAAGCATGCTGCGGCGAGTAATGGCCAGCCAGCCAGCCGTACAATA
Source organism: Ferruginibacter sp. (assembly GCA_025362765.1). Taxonomy (GTDB): domain Bacteria; phylum Bacteroidota; class Bacteroidia; order Chitinophagales; family Chitinophagaceae; genus Ferruginibacter. The sequence goes on from JANYFI010000308.1 coordinate 3,066, forward strand.
AAGGCAGTAAGGCGCCTCCACCAACGGCGGCTATTAAAAGAGAAGCGCCCGTTTTTGTAAACCGTCCAAGTCCATTGATGGCAAGTGGCCAGATAGATGGCCAAACAAGCGAATTGGCCAGCCCCAGTAGTGCAATAAATGCCACAGAAATGTATCCTGTAGTTAAAAGAGCGAAGCCTAAAAAAACAACTCCCAGTAAAGAAGATATTTTAAGCACGGTTACCTGGGCAATATATTTAGGGATAAGAATAATACCTATCACATAACCAACCAGCATAAAGCCAAGCGTACAGCTGGTAAAAAATTTTGCGGTGGAAAGTGGAATGCCTTGCGAGGGGCCATAGCTAATAATCGAATCGCCTGCAATTACTTCTACACCTACATATAAAAACAAGGTAACAACACCCAACAACAAATGTGGAAATTGAAGGATACTTGTTTTATTAAGATTGGCAGCACCAACAGCTTCATCGCCTTCATCGATATCCAGCTCAGGCAGGCCGGATAAACGCACCAGTATAGCCAAAAATACCAGCACGATGGCTATTACCGCATAAGGCCCTACCACTCGTTGAGCAAGGTTGTTTAAGATATCATTTTTTTCATTCCCTGCCATCGCGGCAATTCGGGCCGTTATGCCATCTGCATCCTGTAATATAACGGCGCCCAATATCAATGGAGCAATTACACCGGCTATACCATTGCAAATACCCATTATACTGATACGACGGGCAGCACTTTCCAACGGGCCTAATATGGTAATGTATGGATTGGCTGCGGTTTGCAAAATAGCAAGTCCTGCTCCCTGTATAAACAACCCGGTAAGAAATACAATATAAGATCTTGAGAACGCAGCAGGAATAAACAATACAGCGCCAACAGCCATAATCAGTAAGCCAAGCGTCATGCCTTTTTTATAACCTGTCCGCTGCAGCAATGCCGCCGCAGGAATGGCCATCACCATGTAAGAGATGTAAAATGAAAAAGCTACCAGGTAAGAAGCAACGCTGTTCAACTGGCACGCTATTTTTAAATACGGGATTAGTACCGAGCCTATCCAGGTTAAAAAACCAAATACAAAAAACAGTATGCCAATTATAAATATTGGTTTTTTAATGCGCATAGTCAACGTGCTTTTCGGCAAAGAGTTAAGTAGTCTATTTCTGAAAATTCATATTCACCTTGTCCATTGCTTTTTTTACGCTGCCGTGTTTAAGCAACAGTGCTTCAGCTTCAGTATAGTCCGTCATACCCGCTTTCTGCATCAGCATTTTCACGGCCCGGTCTGTAATTTTTTTATTGATCAGCAGCACGTTTACCATCTGGTTATCCTCCACCCTGCCCAGTTGAATCATTACGGTGGTGCTGATCATATCAAAAAGAATTTTTTGCGCCGTGCCGCATTTCATTCGGGTGCTGCCGGTTATAAATTCGGGTCCGGTAATTACTTCAACGGGATAGTCGGCCTGCTGCGCAATAGGCGAATTGAGATTGCTTACGATGCAACCGGTAGTAATATTATTTTTTCGGCATGCTTCCAATGCACCCAATACAAAAGGCGTGGTACCGCTGGCAGAAATGCCAATTACAATGTCTTTATCAGTTACCTGTTCCTGCGTCAGTCTTTCCCAACCTTCATTAAAATTATCTTCCATTTCTTCCCGAGCTTCTACCATATGTTCAACGCCGCCCGCTAGAATGGTATTTACTATGCCTTTATCTATTCCGAAAGTGGTGGGCAATTCAATTACATCCAGTACAGAAAGCCTGCCTCCGCTGCCTGCTCCCAGGTAAAACATGCGACCTCCATTTTTAAGTTTATCAACAATAGCGTAGATCAACGTATTTACTTGGGGCAATGCTTTATCTATCGCAGCTGATACCGCAGCATTTTCATTATTTATAAGAGATGTTAATTCTTCTATTTTTTTTGTTTCCAGGTTTCTGTGTACCGATGGTTGCTCAGTAATAGTAGTCATGAAAGTTATGTTAATATTAAGGTTGCGGTTTTTTTCTTACTTTTTTTGTAAAAATATGTAAATTCACGCAAAAATCCGTAGTTTTAATTTTACGAATACTTACTAAGTACATGTTAAAGGAAGAAAGACATAAAATTATTTTAAGGGAAATCAACCTGCACAACAAGGTAATGACTACTGATTTAAGTGAATCATTGGCTGTATCTGAAGATACTATTCGTAGAGATTTGAATGAATTAGCCGAATTGGATATGCTGCTAAAAGTGCATGGAGGCGCAATGAGTAAGACCTTTCATTATCCTTTTAACGGCCAAAGTGCAGTGTATGCATCAGAAGCAAAACAAATTATTGCAGGCAAGGCCATCTCACTTTTTAAAAAAGACATGCTGATTTTGATGGAAGGAGGAACAACCATTATGGAAATTGCCAAACAAATACCGGCAGATTTACATGCTACTTTTTTAACTGTTTGTCCCCAGGTTGCTTTAACACTGGCAGAACATGACAACATAGATGTAATTACCATCGGAGGCAGGCTGGCAAAAAATGCCAACATACACACTGGCGCCAGTGTAATCAATGAATTGGCGGGCATAAAAACGGATTTATGTATCATCGGCACCAATGGCATTTCTGTTGAAGCCGGATTAACAGACTCGGATTGGGAGGTGGTGCAGGTGATAAAGGCAATGATACGGGCAGCAAAAAAAGTAGCGGTGGTTTGCATTGCTGAAAAATTC
>JANYFI010000330.1 GCA_025362765.1 Ferruginibacter sp.
AATATTTGTGAAACAGATACTTTTGCCTGGGACAGAAAACTAAATGAAGTAAGAGAAGGCGATTACCTGGTTTTTTACAATGCTGGTGCGTATGGTTTTGAAATGAGCAGCAATTTCAACAGCCGTTTAAAACCGGCGGAGGTAATGCTGTTGGATGGCAAAGCAAAACTCATCCGCAAAAAAGATGAGTTTGAAGACCTGTTAAAAAACCAGGTGATCTAAATAAATAATTTTTATTTTTTGCAACGCAGAAAAATAGTCAGCCGATAGAAATGCTGCTTTTTTCTGCGTTTTTTATTGTTGGATGTTTAAAGCAAACAGTTTGAAACAGGCTTTATAATATGCTCATTAGCAGGATAAAAAATAGACATCCTCCTAAAAGTTTACGGCTAAACCCTTGCATTCCGGTATTAATTATTGTAATTTAAAGGTCTAAAATGCTTGATTATGAAACTTCCACATGTCTTAGCCCGTTTAGCCATTTACTTACTTTCTATTGTAATGATCATTTTCGGAATTCAACATTTTTTACATCCGCGTGACCTGGTAAATTATGTACCGCAATTTTTACCTGGCGGCATTATCTGGGTATATTTTGTGGGCATTGCATTTATTTTGGTAGCAGTAGCCTTCGTTACCAACAAAATGGTGAAGGCGGCAGGCTATCTGCTTGCCGTGTTACTTTTTGTATTTGTGCTTACCATTCATTTGCCAAATTATATGAACGCCGGCAATGCAGAAGCCAGGCAGGCAGCGCTCATCAGTTTGCTGAAAGATACCGCCATCGCCTGTTTTGCCTTGTACATTGGTGCAGGCGCCCATCACCAAAAATTACACATGGAAGATAGTGATTAAACGTTGTTTATTGGTTTCACACAACGTACACAACGAATGCAATGGGCGCAACGAATAACAACTTTGTAATCGTTGTATGCTTTGTCCTCTTTTGTGTGAAATAAAAAAATTGGCACGCTACAAAGGCAGCAATACATATTTACGTTGCGTCCGTGGTATCCTTTGCTCCCTTTGTGCGAAACAAAAAATTGCCTGATAGAAATTTATCCATGGAGATAAAATATAACAGTTTGTAAAAACAGGCTGAAATAAAAAGCTATTTTTGACTAACGGGTTGTGTAATCCTGTTAATCAAATGATCAAAAACATTTCTTCCTTTATAAAAAATAAACCGGCCCTGGCGGTAGGTTTTCTTTTCGCCACTTCCAGTTTGTTGTTTGGCACTTGGGTAGCAGCCATTCCCGGCATCAAACAGCGCCTTAATTTTGATGATGGCAGCCTCGGTTTATCATTGCTGTTATCGCCGTTGGGAGCCATCAGCGGCATGTTGTTATCCACCCGCATTTTTAGTAAAATACCCGTAGGCCGATGGATGCTGAATGGCTACCGGTTATTGTGTTTGCTGATGATATTGCAGATCAATGCGGTGAATAGACCCATGTTTTGGCTGGTGTTGTACCTGTATGGATTTTGCAGCTTTTTAAACGGCGTATCGTCCAATGCCACCGTAAACCTGATGGAGAAAAAAGCAAATCGCTTGTTTATGAGTACCTGTCATGGCATGTATAGCCTGGGAGGTGCTGTCAGCGCTGGCTTAGCTGCGTTGCTCATTTCAATTCACGTGATAGCCGGATGGCAGATAGTGATAGTAGCCAGCACGATTTTTATCATTATTACAGCCAATCAAAAACATTTGCTGCTGCACCAGGATATTATTCACAGCCGTTCGGGTATTAAACTGCCTTCGCCCGCTATTTTAGGCATTTCATTTATTTGTATGGTAACCTTTATGGCAGAGGGTTGCGTGGCTGACTGGAGCGCCATTTACCTGAAAGAATCACTGCACGCACCCAAAGCAATGATTAGCCTTGGGTACGCCGGTTTTTCCATTGCGATGACGCTGGGTCGATTAAATGGCGATAGCCTGATTGCTGCTATCGGCAGTAAAAAAATTGTCATAATGGGCTGTTTATTATCGGCTACAGGGTTTACCGCAGTGGTATTGGCGCCGGTCGTATCCGTTGCCCTTGCGGGATATATTTTAATTGGGTTTGGCTCTTCCTGCATTGTGCCGGTATTGTTCAGTGCTGCAGCCAATATTCCGGGCACCAGTACCGTGGAAGGCTTTGCCATGGTAACAACCGGCGGGCTCATCGGCTTCCTCACGGGCCCGTCGCTGATTGGGTTTATCTCCAAAATCTCCAATTTGTCAAAGGGCCTTTCGCTGTTGATTGTAATGGCCTTGCTGGCTGCAACCGTAGCCTGGAAAAACAGGTTTTTTGCGGATAAAAAAGCAGCCATGCCCGAGCTGGAATATGATGAGCAATTGTACTGATGTAAATGTGCACACAGACTTTTTTCTTACGCATACAGATTTGGGATAATTCTAAAAGCGGCCATAGAAATCAAATGTAAGATTTGAATAAAATCTGAACCAGCTGCCAATCAGGGTAAATTGTAAAACGAAGCCAGGGCAAAGAAGATATTCTATTAAATTTTTTTACAAATAGATTAACAGCATTTATTTTTAGTACAATTTGTACATGTCATTTTTTTATATAACATTTACATCGGCAAACCTTACAGTACCGCTATCCTGGTGGTACTGAACAAAAAAAATACAACATACATTTATGGAGTTCGATGCTGTTAACCGTTCTGAAAAGTTCAGTGCGATATTTTTGCGCACCCTGCTGTGTGCCACTTTATTCATCACCCTTTTTTCCTGCAGTAAAAAAAATAAATGGATTGAAGTTGATCCGGCTTTTAGCAAGTATGTAGATGCTTACACCACCGGCATCATCAGTAAAACTGCCAACGTTCGAATTCAACTGGCAGGCGCTGCTAACACAACGCATACCCTTGGCGAAGAAGTGAAGGAAACACTCTTTGATATTTCGCCTTCGGTAAAAGGAAAAGCAATGTGGGTAGATGCCACCACCATTGAATTTAAGCCTGACACCTTTTTGCTGCCTAACCAATTGTACCAGGTACAATTCAGGCTGGGCAAGGTTACCAAAGTGCCAGACAAGTATGACAATTTCCGCTTTAGTATGCAAACGGTAAAACCGTCTTTTAAAATTAACGACAACGGGCTGAGAAGCAATGGCAGTAAAACCAACATGTTTTTAAACGGAGATTTGGAAACCGCTGATGTGGAAAAAGGGGCTGAAATAGAAAAATTGTTAACGGCTACACAAAACAGCAAAGCGTTAAAAATAAACTGGCAACACAATGACGCTGCAAAAAGTCACAGCTATACGGTGGAAGGCATTGTGCGGGGAAGCAGTGAAAATAAGATTAGTCTGCACTGGGACGGGCAACCTATGGGTATTAACGTAAAAGGCGATAAAGAAATACACGTGCCTGCCGCCGGTGATTTTAAGGTGATGAATGTAATGGCGGGGAATGATGCGCAGCAATATGCTTCGGTGCAATTCAGCGATCCCATTGCCATTGGACAAGACCTTACCGGTTTGATTACGGTAAGCAACCAGGCCGATATTTCGTACACCATCAATGGCAGCGAAGTAAAGGTATTTACAGGTGGTAAACTCGATGGTAATTATACGGTAAACGTGAATGCCGGCATTAAAAATACCTGGGGCGGTATCTTAAGCCAGGGCTTTGTCAGCAATATCAATTTTGAAAATAGGCTGCCATCTGTAAAAATCCAGGGCAAGGGAAATATACTGCCTAACTCCGGCCGCCTGGTGTTGCCTTTTGAAACGGTTAATTTAAATGCGGTAGATATCAGCATCATCAAAATTTTTGAAAACAATGTACCGCAGTTTTTACAGGATAATAATTTAGGTGGTAACTCAGATCTTCGCCGCGTAGCAAAGCCAATTGTACAAAAAACCTTGCGGCTCGATGATGATAAAACGCTCGACCTTCATAAGCACCAGCATTTTTCTTTGGACATTGATAAATTTTTAAAAACAGAACCCGGCGCAATTTACAGGGTAACTATCGGCTTCAGGCCACAATATTCTTTGTATCAAAGTACGGATACTACGGCGAAAAACAGCGATGAAGAAAGCAGCTATCGTGATGAAGAAGAGAACTACAGCAGCAACAGCGGAGTAGACGAAAATGATGAATTCTGGAACCGCTACGATACTTATTATCCATACGGCTATAACTGGCAACGCAAAGACGATCCCAACAGCAAATCTTATTACAATAAAGATCGCTGGGCCACCCGTAATATCCTCGCCAGTAATATTGGCCTTACCGCTAAACGAGGCACCGATAATAAATTAATTGTTGCTGTCAGCAATATCCTCAGCACCGAACCAATGGCCGGTGTTGAATTGAGCGTGTTGGATTACCAGCAAACGATTGTTAGCAATGGAAAAAGTGGCAGCGATGGTTTTGCAGAGATGGAAGTAAAAAGAAAACCGTATTTACTGATTGCAAAAAAAGGCGATGAAAGAGGATACCTGAAATTAGATGATGGCAGCTCCCTGGCATTAAGCCGTTTTGATGTGGGCGGAGAAGAAGTAAAGAACGGCATTAAAGGATTTATTTTCGGCGAACGGGGCGTATGGCGTCCGGGCGATACCATGTATATCAATTGTATTATTGAAGACAAAGAAAAAAAATTACCTAAGGATCACCCGGTAGAATTTAGCCTGTTTACCCCACAAGGACAACTCTATAAACACATTATACAAAGCGATGCGGCAGATGGATTTTACTTATTTAAAACCAGCACGGATGCCAGTTCACCCACCGGCAACTGGCTGGCAAAAATAAAATGCGGCGGCGCCAATTTTGAAAAGACTATTAAGGTAGAAACGGTGATGCCGAACCGCTTAAAAATAAATGTTGATTTTGGAAAAGATGCAGTTTTGGGCAAGGGAAACACGGAGGCCGGCACCATCAACGCCAAGTGGCTTTTTGGTACTCCCGCCAAAAACCTGAAAGCAAAAATTGATGCTTCGCTATATGCGATGAAGACAGGGTTTGCCAAATTTGCGGGCTACGATTTTGATAACCCAACCAGCAAGTACAGCACGCAAAGCAAAACACTTTTAGATGGCACGTTGGATGCTGAAGGAAACGCAGTGATTAAACCAAATTTTGAACTAAACGAAAATGCGCCCGGCATGCTGAATGCCAATATGGTGATAAAAGTATTTGAACCTGGCGGCAGTTTTAGTATAGATAATATGACTGTTCCTTACAGTCCTTATATAAGCTATGCCGGCATTAAATTACCTGAAGGGGAAAAACCATTTGATTATTTGCTGGCCGGTAAAACACAAACTGCGCAAATAGTCAACGTTGACAGCAAAGGAAATTTACTAAATGGCAACAGTACCATGGAAGTGCAGTTTTACCGCATTCAGTGGCGCTGGTGGTGGGATGACAATGGTGATAACCTGAGCAACTTTACACAAAATGAATACAATAAATTAATAAAGAAAGATACGGTGCAACTTAGCAATGGAAGAGGTCGCTGGCAGTTTGGCACTTCTGCCAACGAATGGGGACGTTACCTTATTTTGGTGAAAGATGTAAGGAGTGGTCACACAACCGGATCAGCATTTTACATTGATGAACCGGGCTGGCAAAGCAGGAGTGGCGAAGAGGACCAGTCTGCTGCGGCCATGTTATCTTTTACCAGCGATAAGGAAAAATACAATGTAGGCGACGATATTCAATTAAATATTCCCAGCAGCAAAGGCGGCCGCATGCTTATCAGCCTGGAAAGTGGTAGTAAAGTGATTAAAACTTTCTGGCAGGAAACCACGCAGGGGCACACACAGGTGAAGTTTAAAGCGGATGCTTCCATGGCGCCGAATATTTATGCAACGGTTAGCCTGTTGCAGCCGCATGCGCAAACCATCAACGATTTACCCATCAGGATGTATGGCTCCATTCCCATTTTTGTAGAAGATAAAAATACTTTGCTAAACCCCGTGCTTACAATGGCATCAAACATTCGGCCGGAACAAAATATTTCATTTACGGTAAGCGAACGACAGGGCAGGGAGATGACATATAGCGTAGCGATTGTAGATGATGGATTGCTTGATTTAACAAGATATAAAACACCCGATCCACATGAAGTCTTTTATGCAAGAGAAGCATTGGGTGTAAAAAGTTTTGATTTATATGATTATGTAATTGGTGCCTGGGGCGGCGACCTCGAAAGAATTTTAACCATTGGCGGCGATGCGGACGGAGGCCCGGTAAAACAAAAAACCGCCAACCGTTTTAAACCTGTCGTATTATATCTCGGGCCATTTCATTTGGCAAAAGGCGAGCAGCAATCAAAAATATTTAAGCTGCCTTCTTACATTGGTTCGGTAAGAGCCATGGTAGTTGCCGCACATGATGGCAGTTATGGAGCAACCGAAAAAACAGTCATTGTAAAGAAGCCATTGATGATGTTGGCGACCATGCCAAGGGTACTTGGTCCGGGAGAAACCATTAAATTGCCTGTAACCATTTTTGCCATGGAAAATAATATTAAAAATGTAAACGTAACCCTGCAGTCGAATCCATATTTGGAAGTGGTGGGAGCCAATTCGCAAAACACCAGCTTTACCGAAACCGGCGAAAAGATGCTGTATTTTGATGTGCGGGTAAAGCCAAATGTGGGCATTGGGAAAGTAAAATTAATGGCCAGTTCAGGTAACGAGAAAGCGGATTATGAGGTAGAGCTTGACATAAGAAATCCCAATCCGCCTGTTACCAGTGTAAGTGATATGACGCTGGCTCCCGGGCAGCAATGGAATACAGTTGCCAACGCCATTGGCGTGGCTGCGACAAGTACAGCCGTTGTGGAAATTTCCAGCCTGCCAGCAATGAATTTACAAAAGCGGCTGGATTATTTAATTGAATATCCGCACGGTTGTATTGAGCAAACCACCTCGGCTGTTTTTCCTCAATTGGTATTGAATCAGCTAACCGACCTGGATGAGTACAAAAAATCGCTGGTAGATAAAAATGTAAAAGCAGGTATTGCCAGGATGCAAAATTTTCAAAGGTCCGACGGCGGTTTTAGTTACTGGCCCGGTGGTGGCGAAAGTGATGAATGGGGAAGTAATTACGCCGGGCATTTTTT
>JANYFI010000349.1 GCA_025362765.1 Ferruginibacter sp.
GGCGCTTGCTTATCAGCAATATTTTTATGCTTGCCCTATCGGTATACCATAAAAATATTGCTGTACATTATCCTTCCGTGTGATGTACTCGTAGCTAATAAAACGTGTTTTTTGACAAAGGAATTAATTATAAATGCTGCACCGCAGGGAGTTGAAATAGCCTTGTTGGAAGATAAAAAACTGGTAGAGTTGCACAATGAAAAAGCTGATGCAAACTTTGCCGTGGGAGACTTATACCTTGGAAAGGTTAAAAAGTTGATTCCTGGATTGAACGCAGCCTTTATAGATGTAGGTTTTGAAAAAGATGCTTTTTTACATTATACAGATTTAAGCCCTTACGTAAAATCAATTCTTAAATTCACCAATCTTGCAGTTAACGACAAGTCTGAAAAAGGACTTGATTTTGGTAAATTTGTAGTAGAGCCGGAAATTATAAAGACGGGTAAGATTGCCGAAGTACTAAGTGGCAGGCCGAATGTACTGGTACAAATTTTAAAAGAACCCATTGCAGCCAAAGGGCCAAGACTAAGTTGCGAACTATCGCTTCCTGGTCGTTTTGTAGTGATTACTCCTTTCAATGATATCATAGCGGTATCACGTAAAATACACTCCAGCGACGAAAGAAAAAGGCTGCAAAAAATTATTGAAGCAATTAAGCCAAAAAACTTTGGCGTTATTGTTCGTACTGCAGCGGAAGGAAAACATACCGCCGAATTACATGAAGATTTGTTATCACTGGTACAAACCTGGCAGACGATACAGGCCAATCTAAAAGAAGCAACACCTCCATCAAAAATATTAAGCGAGCAAGGCAAAGCCAACAGTATGCTGCGGGATTTGCTCAATGAAGACTTTAACCGCATAGTGGTAAATGATAAGACCATTTTTGCTGAAACCAAAAGTTACATTCAACGTATTGCTCCTGAAAAGGCCGACATCGTTACTTTTTATAACAATGGTTCTCCAATTTTTGACAGCTTTGGCATTACCAAACAAGTGAAAGCTGCGTTTGGAAAAACGGTTAACCTTCCCAGCGGGGCTTATCTTATTATAGAACATACAGAAGCATTGCACGTAATTGACGTAAACAGTGGTTACAAAAGTGTAAGCAATAATCAGGAACAAAATGCCCTGGAAACCAACCTGGAAGCGGCTGAAGAAATTGCGAGGCAATTACGTTTACGGGATTTGGGAGGTATTATTGTAGTTGATTTCATTGATATGAAATTGATGGAAAACAAAAAACGCCTCGCAGATTCAATGGAAGGCTTTATGAGAACTGACCGGGCGAAACATGCCGTGTTGGCCATTAGCAAATTTGGCCTCATGCAAATTACCCGGCAGCGCATGAAGCCTGAAATGAATATCAATACATCAGAAATTTGTCCAAGCTGCAATGGCAGTGGTAAAATTTCATCTACCTTGATATTAGAAGATGAAATAGAAAAAAACCTCAGCTACCTGATCATGCAGAATCACAAGGGGCTTACTATAGAAGTAAATCCAATCCTATATACATTTTTAACAAGTGGGCTTATTTCTAAACGCAGGAAATGGAGCTGGAAATACAAACAAAAAATTAAAGTCATTTCCAAATCTACTTACCACCTCACAGAATTTCGCTTTTTTGATGACAGCGATGAAGAAATCAAACTGTAGTATCGGTAATACTTCCGTGCAAATATTTACCGATTTAATTACCTGATAAATCAGCTCTTGCTTTGCAATTATAGCAAAATATCTACTTAACAATTTAATGGAGTGCAGTTAATAGTTGCTTTTAATATCATAAAAAAAGGCAACCTTTTACAGCTGCCTTTTGTCTAATCAGTTTATAATTAATTACAATTTCTGCAATTTTGAATTGTAATCAATTTCGTCATTTGCAATCTTCACATAGTAAATTCCTGATCCAATAGAAGAAGGGAGGTTATTAATTACAATGGAATTATTGCCCTTATTAAGATTGATGATGGTAGTATACAATAACTGACCGCCCGTATTAAGCACTTTTAACGTTGCAAAAGTAGTTTTGGTTGAACCCAGGGAAACGGTGAAATTTTTAGTAAAAGGGTTAGGGAAAATACTTACCCCTTTTGCAACTCCCGTTGAAAGGCTTACAATGGAAGAAAAGGTTTCTTTACCATTATTATCTACTTGCTTTAAGCGATAATATACGTGGCTGCCACTGGCATTTACAATATGATCCTGAAAACTATAGTTACGAATCGTATTACTATTACCCGCACTTTTTACTTTTGTAACGCTTACAAAATCGATGCCATCAAAACTTCTGAATAATTCAACATAATTGCTGTTTATTTCCTGGCTAGTTTGCCAGTTTAAATCAGCTACTCCGTTTGAGTAACTACCTGTAAAAGATGTTAATTGAATTGGCAGTGGTCCACCAGATGACACTATCAGTGTATAATCATTAAAATAAGTACACACAACATCTGTTAAGCCTGATTGCGTTGAAGAAGCCAACAGTCGATATTTATATCCATTCATTGTTGGAGTAACTGCTCCAAGAGGTAAAGTTACATTGTAAGTATTACCACTAAAAGTTGCCTCAGCTGCAATAGCGACATCATTAAAAGTTGTACCCCCGTCAGTGCTTTTTTGCACTTTGTACCAATTGTTGGTATGGGTTGGATCCGTTACCACGTAGCTTACAGTAACGGAATTGCCGTCAGTAGCGGGAGAAGGACCATTTACTAATACCTGCGACTGACATACATTGATAGAAATGTCATCAAGACCTAAATCATTACCACTGGCTACCGCTGTTGCATTTACAACCTGCAAATCAACAAAACTTGTTGTGGCAATAAAAGTACCGCCAACCTTGATCCAGGTAGGTGTATTAGTGTAAGCAATTGGGCCAGAATTCCCAATGACAGTTCCATTAACTTTAAAGGAAATATTGGGCTCAGAACCTGCAATGGCAGCAGTACTGGAAGCGGGTAATACATTTAATACCCATGAAGAGAATTCGTAAGTGGCTCCAATACAAACCGGGATATGTTTAATCTGATAAAAAATAGGGCTAAAGGTGCTATTGGGTGCACCATTTACCACCATAAAATAACCGCCGTCACCGGTATGCTCGGCCCCTCTCCAATCTCCTTTCAAACAATTGCCTCCTGAAGCATCCCCAATTGTCTTTACAATTGAATAAGTAAATTCCGGCTGCAATCCGCTTTTAGAAGCAGTGTAGGTATAATCGGAACAAGCAATTGAATTACCAATAGCTGCTGTACAACCAGTTAATGCGTTACCTACGTTACCTGCGGGACTATAACTGCTTGCACCCGATTCGCTACAGTTAGCAGCGTGCGTATTGATTGTAATTGAAGGAACGCTAAATGTTCCTTTCGATCCTAAAAGGTTGGGTCCTTTTACACCACTGCATTGAGCTATGGCCGATTGATAACTGTAAAGACTAATAACAGTTAAGATAATTGTGTAAAACTTTTTCATCTCTTTAGTGGTTTAGAAATTTTAAAAAATTGTAAGCCGGAGATACAAAAGATAAGTGGATGGGGTATACGGAGATGTTCAGCTATTAACCTTCGCAGATTAAAGAATCAGCTAATTCATCGACAGATAAACTAAATAAAGAGGATGTGGTAATTTTTCTTGTGGTAATTGTGTAGGATGGGGATCTACGTCGTACGTTTCTTAATTGGACATAAAGGTAGATAATTAAACAAAAGAAAAAAATCTTTTCGACGAAAATCAACAAGACCACTAATATTAAATAAAAAAGGAGGTACATAATTGCACCTCCTTTTTATACATTTTGGGATAAA
>JANYFI010000371.1 GCA_025362765.1 Ferruginibacter sp.
CTGAAAAAATACAAATCAAGGCAAGCGGTGGCATAAAAACCTATACTTTTGCCAAACAGTTAATTGATGCCGGGGCTACACGGATAGGCTGCAGCAGCAGTATACAAATTGTACAGGAAGTCCCCCAACAAAATTAACCGGAACAGTTTTATCAATTGCATACCATGAAAAAAATATACAGTTTACTATTGCCTTTATTTTTTGTTGTACCCGCTACAGCACAAACCACCATCATATCTGACACTGCCAGCCAAGAGAAAATAATCGTTTACAAAGACGCCCGGCTTGATATACTGGCAAAAAAAGAAGCCGCATTTAATGACGCCAACGGATTCAGTTTAGGGCCAAGATCGGCCAAAGGATTTCGGCTGATGTTGCTCAGTACGAGCGACCGCCCAGCTGCCATGCGGGTAAGAGCTCAGCTGCTGCAGCGGTTTCCTGAACAGAAAGTATACATGAGTTTTCAGCCGCCTTACATCAAACTGCGCTTTGGAAATTTTGTAGAAAAAGCAGATGCAGAAAAATACAGGAAGGAAATTATCCGCACCAAACTGGTAACAAATAATATTTATTTAATTCCTGAAACCATTGAAATAAAGCCTGATAAAGATAAAGACACCGGTAATTAACTCAGCCTTTGTTTTTGTGCGAATTTTAAATCATATCACTACAAATAAATTAATCCTGATTGTGAGCGAAAACCTTCAACAGCACATAAAAAGACTGGCAGGCGAATATGCCGCGGAAATGATTGAGGTGAGACGACACCTGCATGCAAACCCAGAATTAAGTTACAAGGAATTTAATACTTCCACATACATTCAACAACAGTTAAGTCCACTCGCTATTCCTTTTGAAGTAAAGGCAACTACCGGTGTAATTGGATTAATCAAGGGGAAAAATCCAGGTAAAAGAACGGTGGCTTTACGCGGCGATATGGATGCGTTGCCGATTACAGAAGAAAATGATGTGCCTTATAAATCGACCATCCCCGGCGTTATGCATGCCTGTGGTCATGATGTACACACCACCTGTTTGCTGGGCGCAGCAAAAATATTGAACACATTAAAAGATGAATGGGAAGGAACAGTTAAATTGATTTTTCAACCAGGTGAAGAAAAAAATCCCGGTGGTGCCAGCCTGTTGATTAAAGAAGGAGTTCTTGAAAATCCTGCGCCGCAAAGTATTTTTGCATTGCACGTTCATCCGGGTTTGGATGTTGGTAAACTAAGTTTCAGGGGTGGCATGGTGATGGCCAGTGCGGATGAAATTTATATCACCATCCGGGCAAAAGGCGGACACGCAGCGGCCCCGCAAAATACAGCGGATACCATTTTAATTGCGTCTCATTTAATTGTGAGTTTGCAACAGGTTATCAGCCGCAACAACGATCCTTTTAATCCTTCAGTATTATCTATTACAGCTTTCCAGGGTGGCTTTACCACCAATGTAATTCCGTCAGAAGTAAAGCTGATGGGCACTTTCAGGGCGATGAATGAAGTGTGGCGCTTTAAAGCACACGAGTTGATAATTAAGATGTCGACCGAACTGGTACACAGTATGGGAGCGGAAATTGATATTAAAATTGACGTGGGTTATCCCTTTGTGTTAAACAATGAAAAGCTCAGCGCATCGGCACGCAAAAAAGGCGAAGGCTACGTTGGTAAAGAAAATGTAGAAGAAACGGAATTAAGAATGGGCGCTGAAGATTTTGCCTTTTATTCTCATCAGATTCCGGGGTGCTTTTTCAGGCTCGGTGTAGGTAATAAAGCGAAGGGTATTTCCATTGGCGTACACACGCCCACTTTTAATGTTGATGAAGGTGCCATTGAAATTGGGATGGGTATGATGGCGCTGCTGGGCGCTACCGGAGCTGAATAATATTCTACATTAGTAGCCGCTTTTTCGTAGGTTCCATTTGATTTCTTTGAAAATCATTTATGTACCTTACGCTGGCTTTATGTCAGTCACAGTATGTTCTTGTAATACCTTTAATGAATTAAAAAGGTATAGACTATTTTCATTTCGGTAAAAGAGAATTATTAAAAAAATAGTATGTCAAACGAACTAAGCAAGCAACAAGCCCTCGAATACCACGCCAAAGGACGGCCTGGAAAAATCGAAGTGGTGCCTAC
>JANYFI010000390.1 GCA_025362765.1 Ferruginibacter sp.
GTCTTAGCAAAGCTCGAGGGGAAGAAACGCTTTACAGTTTTTGATGATAAGCCCTTATAAGAATACTTAGAATTATAATTAAATTAGGCAAAGGAGCGTCGTTTTGATAATCAGTTTTAGTGAAAAGACCTATTTTTGAAAACTATAGTTATCGCAAAACGAATCTAATTTCCCAACTTTCAACTGAAAACAACGTTGCTTCGGTATAAAAAAGAGTTACAGCTAATTCAAATGTTACGTGGTATTGCCTGTATATTGGTAGCATTAATGCACGTGACTGTGATATTTTCCCAAACATTTCATGCTTATTTTTTATGGAATTTTTTTAAATTCGGTGGTGGGGGGGTTGATATATTTTTTGTGTTGAGTGGGTTTATAATAACCTATAGCAACCGTCAAAACCTTGGAAAACCAGGCAACATTTTAAAATTTGTAAAAAAGAGGCTGATTAGAATCTTTCCAATTTACTGGATTATTATAAGCATTTTTTTAGTGGTTCAGGTTATGCTACCCGGTTATTATGCAACTCATTTTCAAATGAATTTCGCAAATATTTTTTCTACCTTTTTTTTGCTTCCTAATCACATTATGCTTAACGGGGTAAGCTGGTCGCTCACCAACGAATTATTTTTTTACCTGCTCTTTTTGTTGGCATTGTTGATCCCCAATAAAAATTTTATGCTTGGATTGCTGGTAGTGTACCTTGTATTGTTAGTGTTGGTTCCTGCTTTGTCATCTAATGCCCCTTCTAACAGTAATAGTTTTATACAATTGTTGTTATTTCCAATGAATATTGAATTTTTACTTGGAATAGGAGTAGTTTTTTTTGTAGATAAGTTTCCAGATAAATGGATATTTCCCTTCCTTATTGTGGGACTTTCCATTTTCTTAGTGTCTGCTATATATTATACCTCTCTGTCGCAGATTTTTAGCGGATATAGCAGGGTTATAATGTTTGGCCTTCCTTCCTTTCTAATAGTATTGGCGTTGGTTAAGTATGAGTTAGTTACTCATATTAAAGTGAATAATCTATTTTTGCAATTAGGAGATGCATCGTATTCTATTTATCTATTCCATTTACCTATAGTTGTGGCTTTTTTTAAAATTATGGCAAAAGTGTCTATCGATAACCATTTAACGCTTGTTTTACTAAGTGGTGGGTTATTGGCAGCAGTTTGTTTTGCGGGGTTTATTATTTATAAAAAAGTTGAAAAGCCATTAATTAACTGGCTTAATATAATTTTAGTATAAACTTAATTGTATCAATGAAAATATTACATGTTCTTTATTCCGGTTTGGGAGGCCATGGTAATGTTTTTTTTTCAATGGTTAAAGCAGACGTTGATAAAGAAATGGAATATGAAGCTTTGTTTTACGGAATTGAGCATGTAAGGGAAGAATACATTGACCAATGTAAAAAAAACAGAATAAAATTTTTCGTTGTTAAGAAAACGAAGGGTATGGATATTCGTTACTATGTCAGGATTCTTAATAGTATTAAAATAAGTAATCCGGATATTGTTTTTTTGCATGGTAGCGCATATATATTTCCCGCAAAAATTGCGGGGTATCTATCTAAAAAAAAGTGTAGAATAATTGTAAGAGAAACGCAGGCTAATCATTTAAAAACAACCTTGCAGTGGATAACGCTTTCAATTTCTATGCAGCTGGCAAATAAAATTGTATGTTTAAGCGAGAATTTTAAAGAGCAAGTAAAGGAAAAAATAAAGTGGCTTTATGTAAAAAAGAAGGTAGTCGTTATTCCGAACGGCATTGATTTATCGGTATACAAGCCAGGCGAAAAAAAACCAGATGATTCAATAATCATTATTGGCATGCAAAGCCGGATTATACAGATAAAAGATCACGCCACACTATTACGAGCGTTTGCAATAGTTAAAAAATTTTCTAATAACACGGGTAAAAAAGTAGTATTGAAAATTGCTGGTGATGGGGAATTGAAAGGTGACTTGATTATACTTTCAAAACAATTGGAAATTGAAAAGGATATTATATTCACCGGTATGCTGAATGAACCGGAATTGACCGTTTTTTTAAATTCGCTGGATATATATATTCATGCTTCGTTTGGAGAAACAATGAGTACAGCTATTATGCAGGCGATGGCTTCCGGCCTACCAGTAATTGCATCGGACGTAGAGGGTATTAATAATATGGTTACCAACCTTTTGAATGGAATGTTAGTACCTGTACAAAATGAGTTGTTGATGGCCAAGGCAATAGATCGTTTAATAAATGACCCAATATTGAAAAAATCACTGGGTCAAAATGCACGGATCTACTCCATCGGTAATTTTTCAAATCAAACCATGTTTTACAATTATAAAACCCAAATTTTTGCCCAGTAACGTGTGCGTTTTGCATGCCCAACTTTTCTTAACTTATTTTATAATAAAATAATATTGGTTTAATAATATACAGAATGATAAAATCTTTTTTTAAATCGCAGGTTGAAAATTTTCAGCGGTTCATTGGAACATATGATTTACTTAAAATTCAAAGCATACAACAGGAAAGTGAATACAACAGGGTTAAAGAGCAAATGCACCTGAAGCTTCCTGAAAATGTTGCGCTGTCAGGATTTAAAAAATATTCTCAAACTGATGAAGACGGAATTATTGAAGAAATCTTTAGCCGAATTCCTAATAATAAGACTTTTCTTGAAATCGGTATTCAAACTGGTATAGAGTGTAATTCTCTTTACCTGCTATTGAAGGGGTGGAAAGGCACTTGGGTGGAAGGAAGTGAAAAATACTGCAAGGCAATAGAAAAAGACCTGGGTGGTAACAGTTTTAAAGACAAATTATCTGTCTTGAATTCTTTTATCGATAGAGAAAATATAACCGATATTTTTAAAAGTTCTTTTGATTTCTTTAACTCTAAGGAACTGGATTTTTTTTCGTTAGATATTGATGGAAATGATTATTATATTATGGAGGAGCTGTTCAAAAGCGCTATATTTCCTAAAGTAGTTTGTGTAGAATACAATGCAAAGTTTCATCCGCCTCACAAATTCAAAATTAGGTATAATAAAACACATGTTTGGGACAAAACAGATTACATGGGTTGTTCTTTGCAGGAGTATACCGATCTTTTTACATCATTCAATTATACCTTGCTCTGCTGTAATCTGCCAGGTGTAAATGCTTTTTATATTAGAAATGATTTCACCTCACTATTTAAAGAATACACCATAAATGAAATATATCAACCCTATCGCTTTTATTTAAGTCCTATAACCCTTGGACATAAACCCTCTTTAAGATATTTAAGAGATCTTTTACACTAAAAGTAGTCTGTCGATACCCACCGGTTTCTAAAAATATAGGTATGAAATTGAAAGTTTTAATTGATGCAACGACAGTTCGACAGAAAAAGGATGGTTTATCGCAATATATTATCGGCCTGATAAATAACCTTCCCGAAACCTCGTTTGATATATTTGAATATATCATTCTCATAAATCCAGGCGTTCAAAGAGAAGAACTTTCGGGTGCGCTACAGTCAGGTAAATTTACTGTTATTAAAAAAAAAATAAATCCTATTGGCCCTAAACGGGATTGGGACATGTATTGGTTTCTGCTAAAAAATAAAGGCCGGTTTAACCTTTTTCATAGTACTTCTAACCAATATCCCTTATTTTTAAATAAGGGTATCGCAACTGTACACGATATTATTTTCTCTCAATATTTAGATGCTCCCTGGTGGACCTTTAATTTTGCTAAACGCTATCTAAATGTTGTTGTAAGAAACTCTCTTTATAAATCAGCAGCGGTGATTTCGGTATCCGAAGCAACTAAAAAAGAATTATCCAGTCATTACAAAATAAGTGATAAAATAAAAAATAAAATACAGGTAATTTATGAAGGCTGGGAACATCTTTTATATGAAGGTAGGGAAGAGGATAAACCACACCTTCCTCTGGGTTTTGCCAATTATTTGTTTTATGTAGGCGGAAGCCGGCTTCACAAAAATTTATCCGGTTTAATTAAAGGCTTTATAATTTCTCAGAACAGCATTCCGCAAAAAACAAAACTGGTTATTAGCGGTGATATTCAATATTTGAATATTGAAGATAAGATAATGGTAGATGAGGCAAATAGAGAAGAAAAAAAAATTATTTTTACCGGACTGGTGTCAAATGACATGTTGAAGGAAATATT
>JANYFI010000423.1 GCA_025362765.1 Ferruginibacter sp.
AATTCCGTATTAATCAAATTGTAAAGATGACTGACTGATTGATTAAAAAGAATTGGGAATAACTATTGCAATGACCCGTTGCAGTACACCCCCCTTATTTCTTTTACGCCTCCGGCAAATAAGCCGGGAGAACTGCACCGGATAAACATATTGGTCATTGAGATTGGCTCGTACCTCACCAAACACAATTCCAGCTACTTTAAATCATAAAGACACTGCAAAGCAGATTTTATAAGAATCAACTTCTTAAAAACTCATTCATCCTTATCTGACGCAAATTTCTTGACAGGCTTTGTCAAAAGCAAGGTCTGCGTCCCGCCGAAATGCAGGGCCGGGACTGGCCACGGGTTTTGCAAAAACAATCTCCGTCCGCCGCCGCGGATAGTATTCTTTATACAAAAACCTTGCTTTTGCCCTAACAAGTTTCAAGAGCGAGCTGATGAGATTAGAGCAGGGATATGAAGAGTTAATAAATCATTTAAAAAAATAAATCGAATTCAAAATAAACAATTTTCGTTCCTCATGAGGATTTCATGAAAGATTAAGGAAATAAAAAAGCTGTTAAAAATCATATTTATCTGCGTAGGTAATTTATCAGCAAGCAAATATTACGCTTTTCTATCTGTTAGAAAATTATACTGGAATTACGAACGACCGGAAACATTGATAAAAATCTGAAACTTATTTTTTAATCTTAAAATATATCTCTCAACTAAATATTTTTCGCCTGGATTAATTCATTTTATACACCAGCACTTTAAAAGTTCCTGGCAGCGAATTTTTCGTGCCTGGTTCAAAATCTACCACGCTCAAATAAATCTTGTGTGTCTTGATATCTAATGCCAAAGTTTTGGCTCTGGTTTGTGTTGTCAATGTTTGCTCTATTTCATACTTGTCCGCAGATTCTTGTTTAATAATTGTTACAGTAGCGTCGCCATTAGAGCAAAAAATTAATTTCGTCGCAGCATCATAGGCCACAGCATCAACACCGGCACCAATGGGAATTGTAGTAATAACTTTGCCTGAAGCAACATCCAGTACACTCATTCCCTTATTTTCCCGGCAAACAGTAAAAAGCCTGTTATTGGTGGAATCCAATGCCAAACCAGTAGGTCCGCCGCATGGTGAAAGTGGAAAAGAATTAATAACTTTTAAAGATTTTGTATTGATTATTTTTAGAGTATTTTTATCTTCTATATTGTTATAAATATTTCCATGTCCATCTGTCACTGCAAATTCTGGGCCGCCACCCACCTCTATGGTATTTATTTCTTTCATTTCTTTTGGGTCAACAACTGAAACATTATTGCTTCCGCCATTAAATGCAAAAATCAGTTTGGAGAACGGGTCATAAATAATGGCATCTGGCTTTTTGCCAGTTAACGGAATTACTTTAATTGTTTTTAAAGTTGTAATGTTGAAAGCCAGTACTGAATTGGCCTTACCATCACTAACAAAACCAACACCGCTTCCATAAGCAATAGCAATACCATGATTGCCTTGCATGCCTTCTATGGTACCAACCAGTTCATCTGTATCAAGGTTAATAACATTTACCGTGGTGCCATGCGAAACATACAAGCGCCTGTTTTGCTGATCTATAAAAAGGTAGTCATAGCCACCATCGCCTGGTAAGGCAATTTTTTTATCTAAAGAATAAGATGGAGCCTGTTGTGCAAAAGTTTTACTACTCATCATAACTGCATTGCATAATAACAGTATGATAAAAAAATATTTATTCATGGTATGTTGTGTTATATTTTTAAGATAAAAGAAATTTGAAAAGCATAATATAGGATGTAAATGTAGCTGTTATTAAATGACCATATTAATGCTGATTTCCTTTATTATCTGTTGTGTAAGCTCCTAAATCCTGATTGTATTTTGTAAATCCGGTACCAAAGGCTGGTGAACCATTCTGCAAACGGAAATCATAATTATTGGGGTATCCGTTTGGTGCTGCAACTATGCCATCGAATTTTACAAACATAGGATCGTAGTTACCAATTTTGGTTGAAATAAGATCACCAGGTTGAGACGCACCTACACCAGAGGTGGGATAAAAGTTTTCCCGGATATTGATTTTTTGTGTAGGGTCAACCAGGTCTGTATATGTATCTACTGAGGCATAAAAAAGATTATTGTTATAGGTAGTTTTAGCTACATCACCATCAACAAAAATTTCGATACCATGGTAACAGTTTACAATGATGTTGTTGTAAATATGCCCGATGGCATTTACACCCACAGAAACTGCACGGCCCGGTTCAGCAGATCCTCTCCTCCACCCTATTGAAACTATTGTATTGTTGTACACTTCTACTTCTGTTTGTGGAAAAGGAATTGTTTTACTCGTTTCTAATTTTATACCGCTGCCTGCCTGGCTAAAAATTACATTATAGGCAACTATACCTGTTGCACCCCCTTTTAGGTTGATGCCTTCACCATCAGTGCTTCCCGAAGAGCTGATGGTATTTCTAAGGATAGTAACATGCGCATGAAACAAACCCATTAAATCATCCTGGCCGTTCGTGAACCAGCTATCTTCAATATCTACAGGTATGGCTCTGTTTACAATAATAGTTCTTCTTGCACTTCCGCCTGCATCCGGGCCACCGGTGTTATCTATATAGGTCCATTTAATAGTAATTGCCTGTGCACTGTCACATTGAAAACCACCCCAGGTTCCCGGCTTTTTTGTATCTGAATCAAAGGAAATTGGCTGGTCTTTGGAGCCCAGCAACTGCAATACTCCCTGTATATTTATTTGCGCATTATTTTTTACAATTACAATGGCACCGGGCTGAGCCGCCAGTGTATCGCCTGGCTTAACTGTTATATCGCCTGTAATGGTATAAGTTTGTCCGGTTAATAAAGTGCCCTTTAAAAAACCGCTGATATCGCCTGCAGTAATTGGGCTGGAAGAAGGAACCTGAACTTTTGTAAACGTAGTTACCTCATCTTTTTGACAGGCACTCAACAGCAATGCTGCGCAAAAAATGGAAAGCAGTAATGGAATATATTTTGTTTGCATTTTATTTTTTTTAATTACAATGAATAACGAAAACCGATGTTGAAACTGAGGTTGTATAAATCTTTTGACTGTACCAGGCTGCCGATTTTTATTGTGGTTGGTGAGTTCAGCAGGTTATTGGCTTTTGCCGTTAGCACAAAATGTTTATGTACTTGCTTTTCGCCTGATAATGATAAAAAGGATTGGGGCTGCTGGTAATAATCGTAGCCATAATTTGGATATACAAACGATAAGGTTTTGCTGGTATAGGTATATGCCAATTGAAGAAAAGCTTTTTGATTATCGTTTTTATACAATAATGAAAAATTAACTACATCCCCTGTTTGCCCCTGTAGTGGCCTGTTTTGCAATTTTGGTACAGATGTGGTAACGCCGCTTGCATCCGTTGATGTAAATATTTTAGTGGTACTAATTTTAGAATAGGTGTATGTGTAATTAGCCGATACACCCAACATGCCAAAGAACTTGCTGTACACTATTTCGGCCCCTGTTACCTTTGCGGTTCCAAAATTCTGAGGCGTTGTGTTGGCCTGCCCGCCGCTTAAATCATTTAAAGCAAATTCAATAGGATTGGTAATATTTTTATAAAAAACTCCTATAAATAATTGCTCTTCATTTCGGGGAAACAATTCATACCTAAGATCAAAATTATCGGCAGTTGTATGTTTAACGTTCGGGTTGCCGGTAATATCTGTGCTTTCACCAAAAGTAGGCGTTGGTACCAATTCGTATAAAGCGGGGCGGCTGATAGATTTAAAATAAGATGCCCGCATATTTGACCTTTCTGTGAATTTATATTTTATCTGAAGGCTGGGTAAAACATCAATATAGGTTTTCTTTGCATTGCTTTTTACATCCAATACTACCGGATGCGTATCATAACCCTGTTCTGTTTTTTCAACTCTTACTCCACCAACAATATCAAATTTGTTAAGTACAAATTTAAACTCACCGTAGCCTGCAGTAATGTTTTCATAAGCAGTATAATTTGCTTTATCGCTTATTGATGATCCTGTTAAGTTATACACTAACCAGTTAACAGCATACACATCAGTGAAAGGATCTTTTCCACCACTGATGTTTGACGGTACTGGTTTTAAAGTATATTGATTTTGGTTATTGTAACGGGTGCTGTGCCGGTAAATGCCGCCTGTTTTTAATTCTATTGAATTACTTTTCCCCAATCCGGTTTTATAAGCAAGGTTGCCTAAAATACTCAGGTCTTTATTACCGCTTTTTTGCCATATCCTGGAAACGTTGTAAAGGAAATCCGGTGTGCTGGTAAAATCAGGATTAACTAATTTGTTGGTAGTAATCTGTGCCCTGTCAGGTGCCTTTAAAACGGCATTGGAATAAATGCCTGCCCAGTCAAACAAAAAATGATTTGTCAGCACATGCCTACCACTTAATTTAAGATTTTCAACAAACTGATTTTGTATAGTGGAACGGTTGTCATTAAATACGGAACCTGTTCCCGGCCCTACTCTTCCACCATTGCCACCAAGTATAGATGTATCAACACTTAGCCGTGTCTGGGCTATTCTTGTATATAAAAATACATTGTCAAGGCTGATCTTGTTTTTATCATTAAATCTAAAATCAAGATGCCCTGATAACCCATTATTCATTTGCTGAGTAGAATAAGTACGGTTAGCCACATCCGAGATTACAGGCTGATAATCTTTGCCCGGCCTGGTATCTAATTGTGCAATATTAAATTGCGAATTTGTGCCATAGTACTGATTCTGATAACTGTCGGAGATGATGAACCCTAACTTATTTTTAAAAAATCTGCGCCCATAAGTAAACCCCAGCAAAGAAGTTAACGGTGCATTCCTTTTTGTAAAATCAAGATTAGCCCTGGAGAAATTGCCGGGATTTGCAATATAAGAGGAGCCAAATCTTTCGCTAACACTTTTAGTTTGAACCGCACCATGTTCAAAGCCGTCATACTTGCGATTAAAAAAAATAGAGCTGTACCCTAAAGATCCGTTTACTTTAAATAGCTCAAATTCCGGAGCATCTTTAAATACAAGATTAACGGTGCCGCCAATGGCATCACCTTCCATTTGCGGCGTTAATGTTTTACTCACTTCAATCTTTTCCAATAAATCAGACGGAACAATGCTTAGGGAAATAAACCTTGACACCGGATCAGGGCTGGCTACTTTTACCCCGTTAATAAGGGTATTGTTATACCGTGGTTCCAATCCCCGAATGATAGCAAAGGCTTCATCAGAACCACTGTTTCTTTGCAGCGTAACTGCAGAAACCCGTTGCAGTGCAGTGGCTGCACTTATATCAGGCGACCGCTGCATGGCCTGTGCAGAAAGTACATTGGTTATGTTGCTGGCATTTTTTTCTGAACTGCGGGAAGAAACTTCTGTTTCCTGTGTTGCCTTTCCATAAATTTTTACATTTTCCAGCGAAGCAATTTTTTCTTCCAGTGAAATTGTGATAACCGTTGATTTATTTTCGGAGAGTTCGATTTGTTTTTTAAACTCTTTATAACCCACGTATTTAACCTTCACTTCATAAAGACCTGCTGGCAATTTAGCAATTGAAAACTGCCCAAAAGCATCCGTTAAAGCTCCTCCTTTTTTATCATCAAAATGCACATAAGCACCTGCCAATGCTTCTTTTGTTTTTTCATCCACTACCTGTCCTTTTAAGACAGCGTTTTGCGCTCCGGCAACTGAAACCGCAAAAATAAAAATAAGCAATAAGCAAAGTTTGGTAGACATACTATAGATTTTTGCGCAAACCGACAGTTCAATTCTGTAGACATTCTGTGGAAATAAGGCTTTAAAAAATTGGTAAGTTTTTGATAACCTATTGATGATAATAATTTAACAAACAGCCGCTTTTTCTCTTTTTTTATATATGGGTCGTCAAGATATTATTCTTTGTACCTTATCTTTTAAAAGTAGGTACTTAACAATTACTTAATCACTGCAAAGTAGATTATGAAATAGTTTTACCTGCTAAACTTAGCATTGTGAAAAAAAACATCCTTTTTATTTTACCGCTTTTTTTTATAACTATACTACACGTTGCAGCGCAGGAAAAAGATAGCAGTAAAACAAAACTATCCCTGACCGTTAATAAAAAAGCCCTCAACTTTATTGCTATGGGAGACTGGGGAAGAAATGGAGAATACAAACAAAAGGAAGTCGCAGATCAGATGGGCATAACTGCAAAAACTTTAAATACAGATTTTTTTATAGCAACGGGTGATAACTTTTATCCCAGTGGTGTTGCAAGTACACAGGACCACCGCTGGATAGACTCTTATGAAAATATTTATACGGCCCATTCTTTACAACAAAACTGGTACGTTGTATTGGGCAATCATGACTATAAGGGTAATGTGCAGGCCGAAATAGACTACACTAAAGTTGACCGTCGCTGGAATATGCCTGCAAGGTATTATTTTAAAAAACTTCCGCTAAATGGTGATACCACTCAACAGGTGTTGCTTGTATTTATTGATACTACTCCCCTTATTGATGAGTACTATAAAGGTGCAGATCATGCGGATGTTAAAACGCAGGATACTGCTCAACAAAGAAAATGGCTGGAAGCAGTATTAAGCGATCCATCACCCAATATTAAATAGAGGATTGTTGCCGGCCATCATCCATTATACACAGGTGGTAAAAGAATGGATGCTGATGAAACAAAAGCGCTGAATCATTTATTAAACCCTATTTTTTATAAATATAAAGTAGATGCTTATATCTGCGGACATGAGCACAGCCTGCAATACATTAAACCCAAAAGTGGTTATACCCATTACTTTATTTCTGGTGCAGGATCAGAAACAACACCCACCATACTTCACCCCGACGGAGGTAAGTTTGCCATATCAGAAAATGGATTTATGGCATTTTCCTTATTGCCTGAAAGTTTATTGGTGCAGGTAATTAGTTACAAGGGTGATGTGTTATACAAAGAAATTATTAAGAAATAAAACTATCCAGTTTAAAAATCACCTTGCTATATTATTTTAAGATTTTACAGGCACAGGGAGGGTAATTTGAATTGAGAATTTTTGTTCAAGAAAATCCACTAACGAAAATATTTAAATTTCACTGGCGCATTTTGACTAAGCATGTAAACCACCTTAAAATACCTATATTCATTAATACAAAACATTTGGCCATTGGAGTTTGACACCATTTTCTATGAATTAAAATTCATTAAGTTTATTATAAGTTCACGTAGACTATTTCAAAAGTTCAACAATATTGCATTCTACCTCAACAACAACAATTCCGTATTAATCAAATTGTAAAGATGACTGACTGATTGATTAAAAAGAATTGGGAATAACTATTGCAATGACCCGTTGCAGTACACCCCCCTTATTTCTTTTACGCCTCCGGCAAATAAGCCGGGAGAACTGCACCGG
>JANYFI010000434.1 GCA_025362765.1 Ferruginibacter sp.
ATATTTTTTATTTTTCGCCATCCTTTCAAAGTAGTTATAGCCTGTAGCTTTTCTATCATGTCTAAACACTTGCGCAAACTGTCCCACAGCAAATTAAGATCGGTCGGAAAATGTACATTCGTTTCAAGGGCATAGCTGTCAGTTTTCAATTTGAATGCTTCAGCTTCTTTTTTTTAACAAGCTTATGTCCGGCATCTACTACCAGCAGATTAATCTCTTTAAGTAATGCTTCATCCACCAAACTCACATTATCTATTATACTTTGATAGTTGAATTCTATTTTTTCATCTTCAATAAATGCACTCGCATGTACGCCCATTACCCGACGAACAAGTTCATGGTGGTTACTCCATGTTTCCAATGTATCCCAGTTGGTGCCACAAGCATTGCGAACTACTGCAAGCACAAGTAGGTGCCACAGATCCATTCCTTTTCTGCCAGTTTTCTTTTTACCGGCGCATATCTTTTTTTCAAGTATCTCAAATACTTTTTCGTTTAAGGAAGGGGTAATGAAAATGTATTGCAATGCCATTAGAACAGGGGGTAACTCATCACAGCTCTTCAACGGAAATTTCACGTCTGCTATTGCTACTGTCCTAAGATTCATTTGCTGTTCAAAACGTTGGCGCATAAACGAATGTTTTTATGGCGAATAATCAGCAAAAAGCATACTGAAATGCAGCAAAATCAACACTTGCCAACAGTTGTTCATAACTAAATTTATGCTGTAACTGTTGATGGTAAAGAGTTAGATCGTTTTCTTGCAGACACTAATTACCATTGCCGTTTGTAAGCGCTAATATGATTACTGCAGGGGGAGCATTATTGTTGTTAGCACATTTGTTGTCTGGCACAAGGATAGCCAACGCTCCTTTTCTGCCCTACATCCTGCGCCAACGCAGACTTCACTTCAGCAGCACGCTTGGACCAAAGTGGGGCAAAGGAAAAAAGAAAGTATTGCGAAAGTATCACGGAAGCATAACATTTCTTACCGGCAGAATATGAAACAAAGAGGGATAAACGACTGACGGGGATTATAATCATTCAAAAAGGAAATTGCAAGCATGCTGCGCACTAAAAAGCACTATCACTGCTTAACAATTTGCTGAAAACAAAAAGATATAAACATCGAAGAAGCAATCCTGGCCGGTAATTGTTTTTGGGAATCATAACCCGGCAAAACCAATTGCCATTTTTTTTTGGCGCACGCTTTCAGAAAAGCTCTTACCTGTTGCAACATGACAACAGGCAAGGGCTTAAATTTTTGAAGGAGTCGTTTAACTAACGTACAATAACAATCCGCTGATTGAGCCGGGCACTGGTTTCCGGATCAGTTACAGTGAGCAGGTATAATCCTGCTGCCATCCGGGAAACATTCAGTACCTGCGGATTTTCCCCTTTTACAAGCGTAATGGACTGACTGATTACTATGTTGCCTAATACCCCCGATAACTGCAGCAGTACCTGCTTATTTTTGGGTGCATACACGGACCATGCCAGTGTGCTTTTTACCGGGTTGGGATAAACCAGGCTCATCCGGAGGGCATTAATTTGCACGCTTGCCGCTACTACTTTGCTATACTCAAAATTACTGTTCAGGTCTACCTGTTTCAGGCGGTAATAATTTACACCTGCGTCAGGCTCCCTGTCAGTAAACGAATAAGCATGCAACTGGTTGCCCGTACTGGCGGCCTGCACCCTGCCAATGCCGGTAAAGTGTTCGCCGTCCGTGCTGCGTTCAATATCAAAATAGGCATTGCTGATCTCAGCAGTGGTTGTCCACTTAACTTCAACCATATTGGTGGTGGCTGTTGCTGCCAGGGATAGCAGGTTGACCGGCAATGTTTGAAGGCCGCCCAAATCTGTTTGGCTGTTGGTAATGTTGGGGGCAGTGGTAAAACCAAACACAACGGGCCCGGCTGCTCCATCCACTTTCACCGTATGCCCGATCACCGCAGTGGCACTCGTGTTGACAGTAAAAATAAAATAACCGCCGCCGCCTGTAGCTATGGCCTGAGACAGGGAAATGGTGTAAGTATGCGGCGCGGCAAAGGAAGGTACAACCCCATTGAGCAAAGTAGCACCACTGATAACGGGGGCGGCGGCGTTATAATATACATACATCGCATTCAGGTCAGTCGCATTCACTGTGCCGGTTAACGGCACATCCACACTGTTTACCACAACAGGTTCTGTTGTTACGTCCATTTTGGCAATGTAGACAACGTTGGTGCTCGAATTAACCTTGATAGTGGAAGCAGCTACAGGACTTGTACTGACACTGATATCGGCCGCCTGGATGGTAGTAGTACCGGCTGTATTAGTCTGATTATTGGTAATGTTGGGAGCGGTAGTAAAACCAAATACCAGCGGCCCGGTCGCACCATTGATTACAATTGTATGACCGTCTGTTGCGGTATTGCTCGTA
>JANYFI010000462.1 GCA_025362765.1 Ferruginibacter sp.
GCCTTTAATTGTTCAGGATTTGTCTTTTGAATTTACGTTTAATCACCTGCATGATTGAGTTGAGTTTAAAAATTGCAACCATTTAAAGTTGTAGATATATTCAAAAAAGTGGAAAATTCATGGCAAAACATTTTTTTATAACCACTTAAATTCATGCAGCATAGATACCGCCAGGAATTTAACTCGCAAAAACTTCTGTATAAAAAATTTGACCGTGTTTGTCTTTAGCTATTCCAATGCCAATGTATTTATAATGCCCCAACATATTCCGGCGATGTCCCGCAGAGTTTTTCCACATAGTTACTACTTCAACAGCGGAGTTAGCGCCGGAGGCTACATTTTCCGCAAAATCATGCAGTCCGCTGATTTTTTGATTGGCCATGGCATTTCTTTTTGCAAAGCCATCGTGCCCTAAAGCTATTTTTCCAGCCGCCATGTTTACACTATGTTGCTGCGCAATAGCGTTCAATTCTTCCCGCATAATTAATGGAGGTAAACCAGTTGATTTTCTGAACTGATTGGTTTGATTGACTACATCCTGACCAGGATTTGTGCCGCTGAAAACAACAAAGGAATTTAGGCTCACAAAAGCCAATAAACAACATACTATCACACGAAATTTCAAGATGTTCATTTGATTCTTTTTTTGTTGTACCGCACAGTAGCATGGGCAAAAATATAACTGCTAATTGATAACTGATTTTTGCCGTAGTAAATTATAGCAGCAGGAAAACAGTTATCCAATTCTTTTTTTCGCCATTAAAATACCGGTGATTACGCCGGTTACAACACAAAGGAATACCGTACTTCCCATCACAACAAGACGAACATTTTCGCCCTGAAACTTTATCAACAAATTGGTTTCAATCGCTACGAGCAAAAGCCCTGCCATTAGTCCTGCGGCAAACCCCGCTATTCCGTATACAAATTTCATACATCAATTTAGTATATAAACTTATAAAGCCATTTTTTGTTTAGTGAAAATTTTAAAAAGCGCCATCTTTCTTACCATCTTTTTTATGTTATACAACTGCAGGTTATGTTTAGGCCACTGCCTTTTTTCAATAAATATTATTGCAAGAACCGCTCCCCTATTTTTACCCTACACCGGCTGGCGGGTTAATTCTAAAATATATTTCATGGCGCCGTGTTCATCAGCAATTATGGGGTTGGCTTGTTTACATGCATCTTAAAAAAGAAAAAAATAATTACGGCAGAACTAGGGTATAAAATATGGAACCGCCAGTCTGCATCCTTTGGACTGGAGTTTAAAAGAATCTCTTTAAATAATGAGAAGATAGTTGATCTGCCCCCATGAAATCTTCTACACCCTTCAGCACGTTGGCCAGGCAAAAAAAAATTGCGTTACGGAATGTTCCTGCTACTTAATTTTAAACCGTACTCCTAAATACCATACCCTGCCATTCACCGGTCCCCAAATAATAGAGCCATCGAAATATGGACTAAACGGCTGTTTTGCCGAGATGATTAAATTGTTCTGCCTGTAATTGGTTAAATTTTCCGCACCAATATAAACATCCAATTTATTCCCAAACTGTTTTGTAACCTGTGCGGTCATTTGTATAAATGAGGGGGAATAATTACCCAGCTGTTTTTCAACCGGGTTAGTACCTGTAAAAGGCAATCGTTTTTTACTGAACCATTGCGTTGTATAATCTAACTTCCAATGGGTGGTAGTTTCATACGCTAAGTTGATGAATGCCCGGTGCTTTGCAATTAATGGTTTTTCCAGCATAGTGCCATGGTAATTTGTTTGCACATCCAGCCAGCGATAGGCCAGCCTCACCTCCAGTTTTTTGACAGGCTCATAGTTAAGCTCACCCTGCAGGCTGTTACTAAAAGATTTGCCGGTTAAATTATAAAACAACACCTGTTGCGGACTCACATCCAAATCAACCACTACCTGGTTTACAAAAGACGTATGGTATGCGTCAAAACTAACCGAGCCGACATGACCGTTTATTTTAAAATTATGTACAAAATTAACACCATAGTTCCAGGCTTTTTCGGGGTTAAGCCCGTAGCCATAACTGGTTGCGGCATTTAAAATACTGTACTGCCTGGCACTTGCAAATAATGCTGCGTTTTCTGCAAAAATATTGGCTGTTCTAAAGCCAGATCCGGCAGAAAAACGCAGGTTTGTTTTAGGCGTAAAATCATATTTCAGGTGTAGTCTGGGAGTAGCGATTAATCCATATTCATTGTGATAATCCAGCCTTAAGCCCGCCACAGCCGTGAATTTAGCACTGGCCGTATAGGTGTATTCAAAAAAAGTACCTGGTACAATTTCACGCCGTTTAAAATTGGCGGTGTTGTAATTTTCGTTGAAATTATCATTCGTAAAACTAAGCCCTGTACGAAATTTATGCGCTGTCGTTCCTATGATGGATTGATAAATTAAATTGGCATATAAAGTATTTTGTTTTCCATCGTATTTTGTAAGGCCGTAATAAGAATTGTTGTTGTAACTGTTGGCCGAAAATATAAAGCCGATGCTTTTATATTTCTGCTGCGGAAAAACATATCCCAGTTTACCGGTAAAAGCATATTGCTGTACATCAATACCAACGCCGTATTTATTGGTAGTAAGTTTGTCTTCAGCCGGGTTGAAATCGGTTTGCCCTGCCTGCCGGTGATCGTTTAAAACCTTGATGGCAAATTGGGCAAAAACTCCCTTGTTATCTGCATAGCGCCAACGGTTGATTATGTTGAATTGCCTGCCAAGCGGTATATCTAAAAAGTCATCTTTATTAGCATCTGTTTTTACGCCAACGCCATTCACGTGCGTAAGCAAAGCTGTACTCCATTGATCGTTTAAAGTTTTTGAAACATTTGCGGTCGCCTCCATCCTGCCCATATTATTGACATAAGTATTTATAAAAAACTTATCCATTTTATCAGGCTTCAGTTCCTCCACGTTTATCTGGCCTGCAATACTTTCGTACCCATTGGCTACTGAGCCTGTACCCTTGGTAACCTGAATGCCTTCTATCCATGGACCAGGGATGAAAGTAAGGCCGTAACTGCCTGCAAGTCCCCTGACCTCTGGTGTATTTTCAGTGGTAATCTGCGTGTAATTTCCTGATAAACCCAGCAACTGAATTTGTTTAATGCCTGTTACCGCATCCGCATAATTCACATCAACAGATGGGCTGGTTTCAAAGCTTTCACTAAGGTTACAGCAAGCCGCCTTGGTTAATTCTTTGCTGCCAATATTGAGCGTATTAAATGTGCTTAGCGAAGAAATATAGGTTCGCTGATTTCTTGTTTTTACCACTACCTCGCTGAGGTTGGAAGTGGAAGAATTCTTCAGAATTATTTTAATATCGCTGGGAGAAGTAATACTCACCGTATCCGTTTTAAACCCGACATAGCTAACTTCCACTTTAACCGGCACGGCACATTCCAATTGAAAAACGCCCAAGCTGTCTGTTGTGCCGGTATGATTTGTACTAAGGCAACGCACCGTTGCATTTATTAATGGCAGTAATTTCCCCTTTTTATCTTCTTCTAAAATAACGCCAGTAATGGTATGGGTTTCAACATTGGGTGCTGTTATGGCTAGCTGACTGTCAACTTCCGAAGCTGTTTCAACAGACTTTTTATACCTTTCATAATAGCAGCATTTGGGCAGGCTTCTGTAAGTGTTTTCATCAGCCTGAAACGCCTCTGTGTCATGGCCCGCATCCGCTAATTTTTTTTCAATTTTGGAGATAGAAACCCTGGTACTGTCGTAACTAACAGTAAGCATTTTAGTCGCAATACTCCAGTTTACCTTATACACATTCAAGTCGGTTACGGCC
>JANYFI010000460.1 GCA_025362765.1 Ferruginibacter sp.
CATATTGTTGTTTTATCAGGTGCAGGTATCAGCGCAGAAAGTGGACTAAAAACTTACAGGGATAGTGATGGTTTATGGAATGGCTATGATGTATATGAAGTCGCTTCGCCGAGAGGCTGGCAAAAAAATCCTCAATTGGTGCTTGATTTTTACAATGACAGAAGGAGAGATGTGGCGGCAGCTAAACCCAATGCTGCACACACAGGTCTTGCCGCTTTGGAAAAAGATTTCAACGTAACTATAATTACTCAAAACATAGATGACCTGCATGAACGCGGAGGGTCATCCAACGTGGTGCATTTGCATGGCGAAATATTTAAGATGAGAAGTATCGCCGATACAGAAGCAATTTATGACGTAAGCGGTGATATAAAGATGGGAGACTTAGCAAAGGATGGCATGCAACTTCGTCCGCACATTGTTTGGTTTGAAGAGGAGGTACCGATGATAGAAAAAGCGGTAAAAATAGTAAGGGATGCAGATTATTTTGTGGTAGTGGGTACTTCGCTGCAGGTTTACCCGGCGGCATCTTTACTGCAATATGCTCCGCCTTATCTGCCAAAATTTATTATTGATAAAAAAAATCCTGCCATTGGCGGTTATGCAAATCTTACAGTACTGGAAATTACCGCAACAGAAGGGGTAAAGGCATTAAAAAAACACCTGTAATCTTAGCAGGATACCTATAATTGAATTACCGTTTCGTTGAAACGGATACCATTGTCCTCCAGTTCTTTTAATACCGGCTCATATATTTCCTTAATGATGGGAATGTGTAAACCTGTTATAGTGAGCGCTCCGGTCAAAATTAATTTTGCGGCAATTCCCAGCGGTAATCCAACAGTTTTTGCCATGGCAGTATGCAAGTTGTCTTCCCCCTTTACCACCAGGCTGCTCTCGATTTTACACCTTTTATCTTCCAGCAAAAATTCAATCTCATGCAACATCACTATCATATCCTTATCTGCCGGTTCCATAGCCAACTTTGTTTCCAGCAACCACTGCAATACATCAGCGGAGGTTTTTGCCGTGACAGGAACCAGTCCATCATCAAATAAACCAAGCCACTGTAAAAGTGCCTGGTTTTTATCATTGATAAAAGGCTTTAATGCCGCAGACCAACTGGCAAAACTCAACTGCATTGTATCAATCATAGTTTCCGAATTGGCCAGGTCAGCCTGTACTATAGCATTCCAGCCTTCGCAAAAAGCGGGGTATCGCAGGGTAGTTCGTATAAAGGTTTCCACTCCATTCAGCTTATACAACGGAATATAACTTAAAGAATCACGGTTAGGATAAATCGCCAGTTCGCCTATTTCGTCAATACGCACCGTTGCGCAATTGTTGAAAAGTGCCTTGTAATCAACATGTTCTATCTCGTTATTTATTTTATAATCGGCACCGGCTTTGCCAGCCAGTACTACATTGCGGGGGTTCCAGCTGATTTTATAATGCCAGGGATTGTGATCACTTTCTGGTGCAACCAAACCACCGCAATGACTTTTAAAGGAGGTGATTGTGCCTCCCTTCGCTTTGATCCCATCAATAATTTGCATAGCACTCATGTGATCTATACCAGGGTCCAGACCGGCTTCGCAAATAAACAACAGTTTTCGCTGTACTATTTCATCCCGCAGGCTTTTAATATTATTATCA
Source organism: Ferruginibacter sp. (assembly GCA_025362765.1). Taxonomy (GTDB): domain Bacteria; phylum Bacteroidota; class Bacteroidia; order Chitinophagales; family Chitinophagaceae; genus Ferruginibacter. The sequence continues at coordinate 1,657 of JANYFI010000460.1, forward strand.
AGGTAAGAAGCGGTCAGCAGGTGTTTTCTATATTCCACGCAGTCTTTGGCCACTAAAAAATGCAGGGCAGGGGGCATCATGGAAATTACCACATGCGCCCGATGAATCAATCGCTCTCTCTCCCGGTCGTTGGTTATATCCAGCTCGGCCGCTTCAGCAAAAGGGGAGTGTTTAGTCTTTAGCAGTATTTGGGCTTTGTTGACATCGGCTATGATTAATTTCCATTTATTTTCAGCCGATTCTTTCAGCAAATAGTCAATTAACACCGTAGCAGATTTTCCGGCACCAAGCAGCAGAATTGTTTTCAAAACAAATATTTTTTTGCAAGGTAAATGATTTGAAACAGGGGAAATAATTTATACCTGTACAATTGCAAACAGAGATTATAATTGCCGGATTTTTTGGATGATAGCATTGTCATCACGCCTTATCATCTTAAAAACAAGTGAAAAATAACGGTTAAAATGATTGTCCACAAATGTTGAAAAGATTGTGCTGGCACAGCGATTCAGGCTCGGAAAAACCAGCTAAAATCGGTACATTCGCAACCTATAAAATTATATGGAAAATAACGACAATTTAGGCGAAAATGACCTGCCGGTAAACGACGGTGGCGCAGCCAGTAACAGGGGACGAATTATTCCTGTCAATATTGAAGAACAAATGAAAACCAACTACATTGATTACTCCATGAGTGTTATTGTAGGACGGGCTTTGCCTGATGTTCGGGATGGATTAAAACCGGTGCATCGCAGGGTATTGTATGGTATGAGTGAGTTGGGTAATGCCAGCAATAAACCATATAAAAAAAGTGCCCGTATCGTGGGAGAAGTGATGGGTAAATACCATCCGCATGGAGATGCTTCTATTTACGATACGATGGTGCGTATGGCCCAGGACTGGAGTTTACGATATACATTGATAGATGGGCAGGGAAACTTTGGCAGCCAGGATGGAGATCCGCCTGCCGCCATGCGGTATACCGAAGTAAGATTTGAAAAGTTTGCTGAGGCGATGCTGGAAGATATTGAAAAAGAAACCGTAGACTACCAGCTAAACTTTGATGATAGTTTAAAGGAACCAACGGTACTTCCTACCCGTATACCACACTTATTGGTAAATGGCGCCAGCGGAATTGCTGTGGGCATGGCCACCAATATGATGCCGCATAATTTAAGCGAAGTGATTGATGGCTGTGTTGCCTATATTGATAATCGTGACATAACCATTGATGAACTGATTCATTTTGTAAAAGGCCCCGACTTTCCAACCGGCGGTATTATTTATGGATTTGAAGGAGTAAAACAGGCGCTGCATACAGGGCGCGGCAGGGTAGTGTTGCGTGGAAAAACTACCATTGAGGTTGACCATAAGGGAAGAGAAAAAATCATCATTACCCAGGTGCCATACCAGGTAAACAGGGATATGCTGACGCAGAAAATCGGCGACCTCATCAACGATAAGGCAATCGAAGGTATTTCTGACGTTAACAATGAAAGCAACAATAAGGAAGGTACCCGTATTGTAGTGGAACTGAAAAAAGATGTGGTGGCGCAAGTGATCATCAACCAATTGTTCAAGTTAACCGAACTGCAAACATCCTACGGCATCAATAATGTGGCGCTGGTAAAGGGTCGGCCAAGAACGTTGAATCTAAAAGACCTGATCAGTGAGTTTATAGCGTTTCGTCATGAAGTGGTAGTGCGCAGAACGCAGTATGAATTGCGTAAAGCCCGGGAAAGAGCGCATATCCTGGAAGGGTATATTATAGCCTTGGATAACCTCGATGCAGTAATAAAATTAATCCGGGAATCTTCTACACCCAATTTGGCGCAGGAAGGTTTAGTGAGTAATTTTGGTATGAGCGAAATACAGGCAAAAGCCGTACTGGAATTGCGTTTACAGCGCTTAACTGGCATGGAGATTGACAAAATAAGGGAAGAGCATGCCGAGATTATGAAACTGATTGGCAGGCTGGAAGAGATACTGGCGAATGAAGGATTAAGGTACCAGATTATTAAGGATGAACTGGCGGAAATTAAAAATAAATTTGGCGATGAGCGTAAATCTGAAATTACCTATGCTGATGATGAAATTGGCATGCTGGATTTGATTGAAGATGAAGACGTGGTAGTTACCATTTCGCATTTGGGCTATATCAAAAGGACTTCCTCAGATGAATACCGTTCTCAGCGCCGAGGTGGCCGCGGCGCCAAAGGCAGCAGCACCAGGCAGGAAGACTATATAGAACATTTGTTTGTTGCTTCCACTCACCACACATTGTTATTTTTTACTGAAAAAGGACGCTGTTTCTGGCTGCCGGTATATAAAATTCCTGAAGGCGACAAGACAAGCAAGGGAAGGGCTTTGCAAAACATGATTCAGATACCGCCCGATGATACTGTAAGGGCAATAATTGATATCAAAAACTTTGATGATAAAGAGTATGTGAACAGTCATTACATAGTGCTGTGTACTAAAAAAGGCGTAATTAAGAAAACCGACCTGGAAGATTTCAGCCGGCCCCGGCAGAATGGTATCAATGCCATTAATATACTGGAAGGCGATCAATTGCTCGAAGCAAAATTAACAGATGGAAACTGCGAAATTATGATGGCAGTAAAAAGTGGACGGGCCATTCGTTTTCCTGAAGAAAAAGTACGTTCCACGGGGCGTGGTGGAATTGGGGTTTACGGTATTGAAGTGGATGATGAGACCGATGCGGTAGTAGGCATGGTATGTGTAAACCGGGACGATAAAACCAGGACGATTCTTGTAGTAAGTGAAAAAGGATATGGAAAGCGCACTTACCTGGATGATCCTGAAACGGGCGAAGCCAACTACAGGGTAACTAACCGGGGAGGCAAGGGCGTTAAAACAATTAATGTCACAGAAAAAACCGGATCGTTGGTAGGCCTGCTGGATGTAACTGAAAAAGAAGATTTAATGATTACCTGTGTAAGTGGGGTTACCATAAGAATGGGTGTTGCCAGCGTAAGTGAACAGGGCCGGGCTACGCAAGGGGTAAAACTAATCAGGGTAGATGAAGGAGATCAAATAGCAGCCATTACCAAGCTTGACGAGAAAGAGGAGGAAGTGGAAATAACAAATGCAGTGGAAATAAACCCTTCCGCTGAAGAAATATTACCCTCATCAGAAGCTACAAATGCAGAGGAAAGCACTGATAAAGAGTAAATTATATAGTTTATTTACAATAAAAAAGGATGCAGTAAAAACTGTATCCTTTTTTTGTTATTTAAATTGATTAGAATAAAAGTATTTAATTGGTAATTAATTTATTATGCTATTCATCTTTAATTTAAAAAGATGTAAAAAGCCTTTCTAAAGATAGAAATAGTTAAATAATGTTATAAATATTTTATTAATAAGCTATTATATAGTTTATTGACATTTAAATATCAACTAAAAGGCACTTGATGTTAATAATTTTTAATAAAAATATTTAGTCATAAATAACTTATTATCATTAGATTGTAAATACTATTTAAAATAAAATTATCATATATTAGGAATAAGGTAAATAATTTAGGTAGTCGTGTTTATGTAAACATTACATCGTAGGATAAGATGTTTGAAATTAATTGGGATTTCACCAGGTTTAAGTAACTTTTTTAATAAATGTTACTGCTGCCTGAAAATGCATCGCAAGAAACAAAAAATATCGCATTGCTTTGTTACTATGGGATCCTTTGAAAAGGCAACATGCTTTTTCTTTAAAAAAGATTGTGTGAGGTGTTAATAGCTAGGGTAGTTAATTTGTTGTAGTCCGGGAAAAAAGCACCATTATATTATTTGGCTAACCTTTTAAGAGGGAGGATTATATGGGAAGATTCGAGATAATGAAATTCTTACCGCTCTCTTAAAATTTCAAAAATAATTTCTGCTACCAAAACGTGTTGCCTTTCGACAGCAACAAGGTATAATTTGTCCAACACATCCGTAGGTTTGGCATGATAGAATTTCATTTTATCATACCTGGTTTTATCATGCAACGCTATGTCGTAACTATCATATATCTTATTCCAGGATTGGTGGATTTGATGGGTCATAAATATGATTGTTTTTGTTTTAATACCAACTTTTGCAGGTTTAGCCAGAAAAACAGCGGTTTTTGAATGGCTTGAAATTCTAAATTATGGAAAAATCTGGTTTCAGTATACACTGACATTTTTAATAGAACTTATTCTACAGAAGATTAGAAGAAACTGGTGTAATCTGAACGAAGAGTAGCATAATAGGATTTTTTTAGTCGTTTGAAAAACACTAAATAAAAAAAATCGCAACATCTGCGACCTGTATTTAAATAAACAGAACATTACCTTTTGACCATAACTTAAGGGGATGGCGACAATTTTAAATGCACCCGGTTATTATTTTGCAATTATGTGCAATTATGATTAATTCAGGGATTTTTAGGAAAGTGGGCAAATAACATACTATTTTCTTTGCCCAAGATATTTCGACCTTGGATATTTAAATATTGCTTTATCAATAGGTAGGTATGCTGCATCTTGCCTTGCAGAATCATCATCTGCACGTATCATCATCATTGTGCCCCAAATATCTGTAGGTTTATTATCTTGATATAAAAACTTTACACCATCACCTTCGCTGTTTGTTACTATCCCTAATATATGTGCTATTCCGTCTTTAAGGATTAACTGGAAATATACTTGCCTATCTCCTTTAGTAACGATTTCAAATCCATTATCATCATTGTTATATTCATAATCATCACTGTACATTGTCCATTCATTTCCATCTATAACAGCTACGGGCTTTTTATCACGTCCCCAGACAACTATGTCCACATATAATTTCGAATCTTTAATATAAACTCTAAACAAAGGTTTGATGTTAGGATTTTTATTAAAAATTGTAAATGAAGTAATCCCAAGTGAAACAGGCCCATCACCAACGCTTATTAATGGGATAGTGACATTCTCTAAATCATCAAATTTACCAACCTTAGAATTTATTTTTTCTATTAAACGTTCCTTTTTCACCCGATTACAATTGTAAAATGCTGTAGATATTACAACTAAAATTCCAAGAATCATAATTGACTTCTCTAGCCAGCTTTTGCCTTTCCAGTTTCCTTTAACAAATAAACTAGCAACTAAAGCTAAAATTGATAACGCAACGGTTACAGCATCCATATAGAAGTTATTTTAAGGAACACCA
>JANYFI010000477.1 GCA_025362765.1 Ferruginibacter sp.
ATACACCATTATTAATGAATATATTCGTAATTGAAGGTTAATAATTATTTAATAGCTAACCCATCAACAAAAATAATTAAACCAGATCGTAATAAATAACCTAATTCTATGGCAGAAAGTAAAATACACATTTTTGATACAACGCTTCGCGATGGCGAGCAGGTGCCGGGCTGTAAACTTAATACCAAAGAAAAAATTGAACTGGCATTAAAGCTGGAAGAACTGGGCGTTGATATCATAGAAGCTGGATTTCCCATATCCTCGCCAGGCGATTTTAATTCAGTAAATGAAATATCAAAAATAATAAAAAATGCCTCTATATGCGGCCTTACCAGGGCGGTACAAAAAGACATTGAAGTAGCTGCAGAGGCATTGAAGTATGCGGTTCGTCCAAGAATTCATACGGGTATTGGCACTTCTGATTTGCACATTAAATCAAAATTTAATTCTACCCAGGATGATATTTTACAAAGAGCCATCCAGTGTGTTAAGTGGGCTAAAAATTTTGTAGATGACGTTGAGTTTTATGCGGAAGATGCGGGCCGGACTGGCAACGAATATTTGGCGAGAGTGGTAGAAGCGGTCATCAGGGCAGGCGCAACCGTGGTGAACATTCCCGATACCACTGGCTACTGCCTGCCTCATCAATACGGCGAAAAAATTGCCTACCTTGTTAACAACGTTCCCAATATAGATAAAGCCGTTATTTCCTGTCATTGCCACAACGATCTTGGCTTGGCGACAGCAAATTCAATAGCTGGAATCATCAATGGCGCAAGGCAAATTGAATGTACCATTAATGGCCTGGGTGAGAGAGCTGGCAACACATCCCTGGAAGAAGTTGTGATGATTATTAAGCAGCATAAAGACATGGGTTTTTACACAAATATCAACGCCAAACAATTAAACCCGTTAAGCCAGCTGGTAGCGGAAACAATGCGCATGCCGGTTCAATGCAACAAAGCGATTGTTGGCAGCAATGCCTTCTCCCATTCATCGGGTATTCACCAGGATGGATTTTTAAAAGATGCATTGACATATGAAATTATTAATCCGGTGGAAGTAGGAGCGGAAGAATCGAAGATTGTGTTAACTGCAAGAAGCGGTCGCAGCGCATTGGCACACCGGTTTCAAAAATTAGGATTTCAGTTTGACAGAAATGATATTGATGTATTGTACCAGGAATTTTTATTGATAGCTGATAATAAAAAAGAAGTAATGCAGGAAGACCTGGAAATATTGGCAAAAGCACACATAAAAGAATTAACCGTATAAAAGCATACTGCGGCTTTGTTAAACAGCCGCCATGATAATAACAGGTACGTGTTTTACAATCACCCGTTTGATATTTCTTTTACAAACAAGCATGAAGAAAAATATTGCAGTAATAACCGGCGATGGCATAGGGCCGGAAGTGACACAGCAGGCAGTAAAAGTGCTGGATGCGGTAGCAGAACATTTTAATCATACATTTAATTTTACTTATTGCCTGATGGGAGCGGTGGCTATCGATGAAACAGGCGATCCTCTACCTGAAAAAACAATTGAAGTTTGCCTGGCAAGTGATGCCATTTTATTTGGCGCTATTGGACATCCTAAATATGACAATGATCCAACGGCGAAAGTCAGGCCGGAGCAGGGTTTGCTTAAATTGAGAAAATCCCTGCAATTGTTCGCAAACATTCGGCCGGTAACCACTTATCCTTCGTTGCATCATTTGTCACCCTTAAAAAGTAACTACATTCAAGGAGTAGATTTTGTTATTTTTCGTGAGTTGACAGGGGGCATTTATTTTGGGGAAAAGAAAACAAATGAAGACCAGACCTGGGCTTCTGACGATTGCAGTTATACCAAAGAAGAAGTAGAAAGAATTGCGCACCTCGCATTTCAATCCGCACAAAAAAGAAGAAAAAAACTAACCCTGATAGATAAAGCCAATGTACTGGAAACGTCAAGGCTTTGGCGAAAAGTGGTAAAAGAAATTGCGCCACAATACAAGGATGTAAAACTGGAGTTTTTATTTGTGGATAACGCAGCGATGCAAATTGTATTGAATCCAAAACAGTTCGATGTGATATTGACGGATAATTTGTTTGGAGATATTTTAAGTGATGAAGCCAGTGTAATTACAGGTTCTCTTGGCTTACTTCCTTCGGCATCTATCGGTAATTCGAATGCGTTGTTTGAACCTATTCATGGTTCTTATTCAAAAGCTACCGGTAAGGACATCGCCAATCCGTTGGGCGCTGTTTTATCAGCCGCAATGATGCTGGATTATTTTAATTTAAAGGAAGAAGCACAACTGGTAAGAGATGCAGTAGAATGGACGATAGAAAGTTTATTTGTTTCGAAGGATATTGACCCCATTAATTTTTATTTCACTTCTACCATTGGCGAGCTCATTAGTGAATACATCGGAGGAAGAATCAGCGGCAGGGTGAACAAAGAAAATATTGAATTAAGAAAGTCAACAATTATATAATTGTCCGCAATCTATAAAAGATTGTGACAGTAATTTTGCCACGTAGAATCAATATGATCCATCATCTTATTAAATACAAGTTGTTAAAATAGTTCTTTGTTATTTAAAATTGCGGCGGTATATTTGTTGCACAACACTCACTCATGTTAGCAACTAATTTACTTAATGGCTTTAAAAATACGACGGTAATAATTATTGCGGTCATCGTCATTATTGTCCGCGTAGCGCATGGAGGAGGCTTTAATATGTAGTAAAATACTTAACATAAAAAAACCCCGCCTTCAAAAGAGACGGGGTTTTTTATTATCAAAATGATTTGTAAAAATTTAGCAGAAAAAAATAAAAATGGAATTAAATAAATACAGCAAAACAATCACTCAGGATGCAACACAGCCTGCAGCACAAGCCATGTTTTATGGCATTGGATTAACCGAAGAAGATATGGCGAAAGCACAGGTAGGTGTGGTAAGCATGGGCTATGATGGTAATACCTGCAATATGCATTTGAACGACCTGGCAAAATTGGTGAAAGAAGGTATTTGGCAAAATGATTTGGTGGGGCTTATTTTTAATACAATTGGTGTAAGTGATGGTATGAGCAATGGTACTGATGGCATGCGTTACTCGCTGGTGAGCCGTGATGTTATTGCCGATTCCATCGAAACTGTTTGTGGCGCTCAATATTATGATGCCCTTATTGCTGTGCCGGGATGCGATAAAAATATGCCAGGGTCAATCATGGCGATGGGAAGATTGAATCGCCCTGCCATCATGGTATACGGAGGCTCCATTGCTCCCGGACATTACAAAGGGCAGGACCTTAACCTTGTTTCAGCATTTGAAGCACTGGGACAAAAGATAGCAGGCAAGTTAGATGAAGGCGATTTTAAAGGCATAGTGATGAACAGTTGCCCCGGAGCAGGAGCCTGTGGTGGAATGTATACTGCCAATACTATGAGCAGTGCGATTGAAGCATTGGGAATGAGTCTCCCGTATTCTTCTTCCAATCCCGCACTAAGTGAGGCAAAAAAGAAAGAGTGTCGCGAGGCGGGCAAAGCCATCCGGAATTTATTGGAAAAAGATATTAAGCCATCAGATATCATGACCAGGAAGGCATTTGAAAATGCAGTGACTATTATCATGGCGCTCGGTGGAAGTACCAATGCAGTGTTGCACTTCATCGCTATTGCGAAAAGTGTAGACGTTGTATTTACGCAAGACGATTTTCAGCTCATCAGTGACAAAGTACCCGTACTGGCCGACTTAAAGCCAAGCGGAAAATACCTGATGGAAGACCTGCATAATATTGGCGGCGTGCCGCCTGTGATGAAATATTTATTAAAAGTTGGATTGCTTCATGGCGATTGTTTAACAGTAACCGGCAAAACCATTGCTGAAAACCTGGCGGATGTTCCTGAGTTGAATTTCGACGAACAGAAAATTATCTTTCCCGTTTCAAATCCAATAAAAGCAACCGGTCATTTACAAATATTGTTTGGCAATCTCGCCAGCAAGGGAAGCGTAGCAAAAATCAGTGGTAAAGAAGGTGAGTTGTTTGAAGGACCCGCCAGGGTTTTCAACGGTGAGTTTGAATTGATCAACGGTATAAATTCAGGTAAAATAAAACCAGGAGATGTAGTGGTCATCACACATGTAGGCCCCAAAGGTGCACCGGGTATGCCTGAAATGTTGAAGCCAACATCTGCCATTATCGGAGCCGGTTTAGGCAAGAGTGTAGCGCTAATTACAGATGGAAGATTTAGTGGCGGCACACATGGTTTTGTAGTGGGGCACATCACCCCCGAAGCTTTTGATGGTGGATTGATTGGCCTGGTACAAGACGATGATATCATTGAAATAAACGTGGCCACAAAGGCAATTACCTTAAAAGTTGGTGAAGAAGAAATTGCCAAAAGAAGAGCAGCGTGGAGGCAACCGGCGCTGAAAGCAACCAAGGGTGTTTTGTTCAAGTATGCCAGGTCAGTGAAAGATGCTTCTGAAGGTTGTGTGACAGATGAAGCCTAAGACAAAAAATAAAAAGTTAAAAATTCGATATGCCGGATCGAAGTCATTCGAAAATTATCAGTTTTAAAAACACCCAAATAAGTTGGGTAAAAAATTTGCAAAATGGAAACAGCAGCAATTATAAAACTAAAGGAATTAGCAACAAATGTAGCAGCAACTGCTACCAAACCTTTTGAAGTGCTTACTGGCTCGCAGGCAGTGCTGGAGGCATTTGTGGCGGAAGGGGTAGATACTATATTTGGTTATCCGGGTGGAGCAATTATGCCCATCTACGATGCATTGTACGATTACCATGATAAATTAAAACATATTTTAGTGCGGCACGAACAGGGCGGTATTCATGCGGGGCAGGGATATGCACGTGCCTCCGGAAAAACAGGGGTAGTGTTTGCTACAAGCGGTCCGGGAGCTACTAACCTGGTTACAGGCCTGGCTGATGCAATGATTGATAGTACTCCATTGGTTTGTATCACAGGCCAAGTGTTTGCTCACCTGCTTGGCACGGATGCTTTTCAGGAAGTGGACGTGATCAATATCACGACACCTGTTACCAAATGGAATTACCAGGTAACGGATGCGACCGAAATTCCATCGGTGTTGGCCAAGGCATTTTATATAGCTGCTACAGGAAGGCCCGGTCCGGTGTTGATTGACATCACCAAGAACGCACAACTGCAAAAATTTGACTACGAAGGGTACACCAAGTGCACACATATTCGCAGCTATCGCCCAAAGCCAATTGTTCGGCAGGAATATATTGTGGAAGCAGCTAAATTAATCAACGAAGCTAAAAAGCCATTTGTATTGTTTGGGCAAGGTATTATTTTGGGTAAAGCGGAAAAAGAA
>JANYFI010000507.1 GCA_025362765.1 Ferruginibacter sp.
CTGCAGAAAGACAAAAATATTTTTAGAAAAGAACTTGAATGGATGCGTAAGCAGCCCAAAGCCCGTACCACCAAAAGTAAAAGCCGGCAGGATGCTTTCACGGAAGTAGAGGATAGGGTGAAGCTGAAAAAAGATGTGGAAGAGGTAAGCCTACAGGTGAAAATGACCAGGCTCGGCGGTAAAATATTAGAGTTGATTAAAGTGCACAAAAGCTATGGTGACCTTCAGATTATGAAGGGTTTTGATTATACTTTTAAACGAGGCGAAAGAATTGGTGTGGTGGGTAAAAACGGCGTAGGCAAATCTACCTTTTTAAAAATCGCCCTGCAGCAGGAAAAGCCTGATAGCGGAAAAATTAACCATGGGGATACAGTGGTGTTTGGCAATTTTAGCCAGGATGGATTGATATATAAAGAAGATAAAAGGGCCATTGAATATGTGAAAGATATGGCGGAATATTTTCCGTTGAATGATGGCACAAAAATTAGTGCCAGTCAGTTTATGGAAAAATTTGGCTTTTCGGCCGAACAGCAATTTACGCCGTTAAGTAAATTAAGTGGCGGAGAAAAAAGGCGGTTGCATTTAATGAGCGTACTTTTTGTAAATCCCAATTTTTTGGTGCTGGATGAACCTACCAATGACCTGGATTTACAAACCCTTCGCACTCTGGAAGAATTTTTAATGGAATATCCTGGTTGTATTTTGATAGTAAGTCATGACCGTTATTTTATGGACAGGATGGTGGATCATTTGTTTGCATTTGAAGGCAATGGTGTCATCAGGGATTATCCGGGTAATTATACACAGTACAGGGAAGCTATCGCCAACGGCAGTTTAACGGATGACCGCCAATTGATGAAACAGGAGGTAAAGCCGGTTGAAGTGCCTCCGGTAGCAAGTTCCTCCACCAACAGCCCTAAACTTTCGTTTAAAGAAAAAAGGGAACTGGAGCTGCTGGAAAAAGAAATGCCCGAATTACAAAAAGAAAAAGCACTGCTGGAAACAAAAATGAATGAAGGCAATCCGGCTTTTGATGCTTTGCAAAAAGCGGCAGAACGCATTGGCGCAATTGTACAATTACTGGATGAAAAAGAAATGCGCTGGCTGGAACTGAGTGAAAAAAATTAGCTCTTTTAAGTACACTGATTTTTACGAATTTCACTAATTGGTTATCAATACTTGTGTGGCCCTGAATGTAGAGAAAGAGAGAACTAAAACTCTTATGGCTGAAAGTGAATTTAAAAATTTTCTTCTATAAAAAAAATTGTCTAATCCGACAAAATTCGAGTAATTGATCTAATCTAAAACCGCCAGTAATGAACCAACGCTTTTACTCTTTAGATGTATTTCGCGGAGCCACGGTGGCTTTAATGATATTAGTAAATAATCCGGGTAGCTGGGCCCATATTTATACCCCGCTGGAACATGCTCCCTGGCACGGTGTTACTCCAACCGACCTGGTATTTCCCTTTTTTTTGTTTGCGGTAGGCAATGCTATGGCATTTGTATTACCAAAGCTGGAAGCAGCAGGTGAAAGTGTTTTCTGGAAAAAAGTCATTAAAAGAACAGTAATGATTTTTTTGATTGGCTTATTTCTCAACTGGTTTCCTTTTATAAAATGGGAGGATGGTCACCTTGTTGCCAAGCCATGGGCCTACATTACAGCAGATGGGAAAGAGGCAGGCATACGCATCTTTGGCGTATTGCAACGCATCGCACTTTGCTATGGTTTGGCGGCTGTTATTGCGCATTTCGGCAAACAAAAAGGTGCTTTTTTGGTGGGTGCTTTTTTACTGCTGGCTTATTGGTTTATTTGTGTGGCAGCCAATCCAGCTGATCCATTTAGTTTAACCGGCTGGTTTGGAACAAAGATTGACCTTGCCCTGGTAGGGGAGGCGCACATTTACAAAGGCGAAGGCAGTTCTTTTGACCCTGAAGGATTGATGAGTATTGTAGGGGCGGTAGTGCAGGTAATTTTTGGCTATCTCGCCGGCAGTTACATTCTGCAAAAGGGCAAAACTGCAGAAATGGTCAACGGCTTATTTGTCGCAGGTTGCGTGCTCATTTTTACCGGTTATTGCTGGGACATGGTTTTCCCCATCAATAAAAAAATATGGACAAGCAGTTACACCGTTTACACAACCGGACTGGCATTGCTCATTCTCAGCGTGCTGATTTACAGCATTGAATTTAAGGGTTGGAAAGGATGGAGCACGCGTTTTTTTGATGTGTTTGGAAAAAACGCACTTTTTATTTTTGTAATGAGCGGCGTGCTACCGAGGTTGTTGGCGTTGATACAAATACCTGCGGGTATTACCGCTGATGGTAAACCAAATTATCTTACCCCATTTGCCTGGTTTTATGAGCATGTCTGCAAACTGATTTTGCCGGCAGAACCAAGACTTGGCTCATTAATTTACGCCATTTGCTTTATCACCATGATGTGGAGCTTTGCGTGGGTGCTGGACAAAAAGAAAATTTATATCAGGGTGTAACGGTTAATTGTCGTGTCCCATCCGCTGTTGATACCACGTAGGCTTCCGGATCGATGTTAAATTGTTGCTTATAAGCTTCGCTGCTGGCTGTTATAAATTGGTCAATCCCTTCTTTCTTTACAATATTGATGGTACAACCGCCAAACCCGCCGCCCATTAGTCTTGAGCCAATCACGTTGCTATCTTTCTTTGCCCATTCCACCAAAAAATCCAGTTCGGTACAACTTACTTCGTATAGTTTGCTTAAGCCTTCATGCGTGGCATACATAAGCTTTCCAAATTCAGCTATATTATCCTGTTGTAACAGTTCAGCAGCTTTTTTTGCCCTTGTTATTTCTTCCACTACATAGCGGCAGCAGTTAAACACTTTTTCATCCATCAACAATTTAAATTGTGCTAAATCGCCCACACTGTTAATATCCCTGAAAGAATGAATATTTAAATGATTTTTTAAGATGGCCAATCCTTCTTCGCAGCGTTGCCGGCGCACATTGTATTCGCCTGTTACCAGAGCATGGGGTACTTTGCTGTTGATTAGTACAATTTTATATCCCTGCAAACGCAAGGGAAAGTATTGATGTTGCATTGTTTTGCAATCAAGCAAAATCACTTCATCCTGCCTGCCCATCATATTGGCAAACTGGTCCATAATACCGCAGTTTACCTGCGGAAAATTGTGCTCAGCACGCTGGCAAAGCAGCGCCAGTTCTACTCTTCCCAACCCTGCCTGCAGCATTTCATTTAGAGCAAATGCAAGCCCGCCTTCTACGGCAGCAGACGAGCTCATCCCCGAACCGCGTGGAATATCTCCGGCAAAAACACAGTCAAATCCTTTTACCTCCTGCCCAAGTAATATGAATTCATTGATTACACTCAGTACATAATTTTTCCAGTTGTCTATTTTTTTAATGGTGGCGGCGGTAATGGTTAGCCGTTCATTGAAGTCCATCGCATAAAAATGTATGTCGCTGGAATTGTTTTGGGCAACGGCATAATAAATTCCTTTATCAATAGCGGCAGGCAATACAAAGCCGTCGTTATAATCTACATGTTCGCCAATTAAATTAATTCGCCCCGGCGAAAAATAGACGGCAGGCTCAGTGTGAAAATTTTCTCTAAAGCTATGTAAAACGGAAACAGCAATTGGGTTCATTGTTTAGTTTAACGGAGTGATTTTATAGGTTGTTGTAAAAACCTGTGTTGTTTGAGGGGGCAAAGTTATCAAACCAATTCCATTATTAAACGCATCTGGTACGGCACTTAAATTTTCTATCGCAATACTGTTTCTGCCTGGTGGGGTATAAATCTGCAAATAAGGATAAGTTGTATCAGGATGAATTTCTACCTGCAGTTTTTGAACAGGATCACGTAATACACACATCGGTTGATTAGCGTCAAAATCCAGTGAAAAACAGTTATCAAAAAAATGGTCGTTTATCGGTTGAAGTGAATTAAAATCTCGGTACGGCTGGGTTTCACCGTTCGGAACAAGGGTTTCGTCAAACACTACCCTCTCTTTACTTTGAAATTCCAGTTGCAGTTCATCTATTATTTTACCAAGGGTAAAATAAGGATGCCATCCATCCTGCATAGGGATATCACTATCGGCTTTATTAATTATTTCTGTTGATATATCAAGGGTATGTTCTTTTCTAAGTGTGTAGGTAATGATACAATCATATTTAAAAGGATAACCTGCATTGTCGCCCGGATATGCATACTTTAATATGAGCACTGCCTTTTCTTCGTCTGTGTGCATCCCGGCTATTTCAAATGCAACATCATACAGCAGGCCGTGAATAGCATTATCGCCCAGCATATATTTGTTCACGGTGTATTGTTTTGCCTCAAAATTATAACGGGCGTTTTTTATGCGGCAGGCAAAAGGCGAAAGCTTGCAGCTCTTCATTCCTTTTGTTTGCACGTTTGCAGCAAAATCTGCCGCACTATCATACTGCTCAATTACATTGGTAAGATGTGCATTGTGCCAGATAATAAATCCATGTAAAATTGCACCGCAATCCGGAATAATTTCCGCGGATGTTCCGGTGTGACTGTCTTTTAAAATAACTTTATCAAATCCTCCTTCGGTTTTTCTTTCGATACTGAATGACATGCTGATTTTTTTGTAGTAGTGAATGTAATAAATACTTTTTATGAAAGAATAATACTGTGATTAAATATGGATAAATTATCTAATTCGGGTTTAAAAATAAAAAATTGATTAGCCATTGCATAAATTTGATGTAATTAACCCTTGCTTAACCAGCGTTTTTTTTTACTGCAATATTTTTACTTTTATAACCCTTTGAGATGGCAGATAGAAATGACAAAGCTCCCCATATACTCAATACTTCAGCTAACCTGTTAGGCATTTGCTTCCTGGTACTAACTTCATTAAAAGTGCTGAAACTAAATGAAACCACTTTTATAGATGAATGTACTGCCGTTGCCACTATTCTTTTTATGGCCGCCAGCATGATGTCGTTTCTTTCAATCCGAAGCGTCACGAAAAGATCGGCACATTATGAAAACATAGCAGACATCATTTTTTTATCCGGTCTTGCCTGTCTCTTTATCACCATCATGATGGTAACACTTAATATTATAAAATGATATCACCTTCCAAACAACTTATCAAGTTCACTCTTTTTAAAGGTTGTGTACACTGGCTTACCGTTCGGGGTAATATTGGGTGTATCGCAGGCAAATAAATCTTCTGCCAGCATTTTCATTTCTTTTTGTGTTAAAGCCGTTCCTGCTTTAACCGCCTGCTGCCAGGCCAGCGAACGGAATAGCTTTTCCCTTTTTGTATATTTTAAGTCAGCACTAAAGTGTTTAAACTGTTCCAGCATTTTTTCAATGGCCGTTTTTTCATTGCCCTGGTCTACATCAGCAGGGGTTCCCTGGATTACAAACGTATTTTTTCCAAAAGGTTCTAAATGATACCCTAGTAAATGCAGTTCAGGAAGCAGTTCGGTCAGTATTACCATATCCATTGCGGTCAGTTCCATTGTAAGCGGAAACAGGTTTTGCTGAATGGCAATCGGTTTGCCTGCTACCGCTTTTACAAAACGTTCATATAAAATTCTTTCGTGTGCATTTTGCTGGTGAATCACCATAAAGCCATCGTCATTTTGTACAATGATGTAGGTATGGTGCAACTGGGTTAAATGCTCAAACACCATGGGTGCTGCTGTCACCAATGTACGCAGCGAAACAAAATCCGGCTCAGGAAGGATGTTACCCGTTTCAACATTTTCTTCCCGGGGAATTTTATGTAAACTGCCTGCTTCTCCTTTAGAAGGTTCATACAAATCTCTCCAGTGCTTTAACTCACTTTTATTTTCAATAAAGTGCGCCTGGTTTTTTTGGGTAAAGGTGTTGTATAAAGAGGAGGATACAGCCGATGTTTTACTTTCTTCGGTAAAAGGTTTGCTTACCGCATCCAACTGTTGAATGGAGGCATCCAGTTCAAAATCGAGCGTGGGTGAAATGCTGAATTGCGCCAATGCGTGTTTTACAGCGCTTTTTACAAAAGCATATACAATTTTTTCGTCTTCAAATTTTATTTCCTGTTTGGTTGGATGCACGTTGATATCAATCTGCGAAGGATCAAGGTCTATAAACAAGGTGTACATCGGAAAACTGTCTTTGGCAATCATTTCATCAAAAGCGCTCATTATAGCGTGGTTAAGGTAAGCGCTTTTTATAAATCGGCTGTTAACAAAAAAGTATTGATCGCCCCTGGTTTTTTTGGCGGTTTCAGGCTTGCCCACAAAGCCATAAATATGCATGTAGTCACTTTCCTCCTGTACGCTTACTAATTTGGCATTGTAGTTATTGCCCAGTAATTGAACAATGCGTTGTTTCATGGAACCGTTTTCCAAATGAAAAACCTGTTGGCCATTGCTGGTTAAAGAAAAGAAAATGGCTGGAAAAGCCATGGCCACCCGAATAAATTCATCCACAATATGGCGCAGTTCGGATGGATTGCTTTTTAAAAAATTTCTTCTGGCAGGTACATTGAAAAATAAATTTTTCATGGCAATGCTGGTTCCC
>JANYFI010000534.1 GCA_025362765.1 Ferruginibacter sp.
TAACGCCAGGGAAATTACCCACCTTTTGGTTCAACCCTGTTAATACATTGAACAAAGAACTTTTGCCGCTGTTAGGATTGCCAACTAATGCTATGTTTATTTTTTTCGCCAAAATTAATTAGATGCAAAAGTAACGGCTATTGTTGTTTAACTATTACGAAATAGGAAAGAACATAACTTCGCAACCTTTCGCAGGCCAGGTGAAAATTTCGTCCCTTTCACAAAGGGTGCATATCGATTGCCGCCTGGCAGGTTAATCATCCATGGAGAGTCTACTCACCGTCCGCAGCATTACAAGTGCAATGAAGAATACAACAGTACCGCTCAGCTAAATAAAAAAATTAAGGCATGCTTTTGGTATTATGAATATCTATATCAACTTGCGTCCAATAGCATTTGTGTGAATTATCTTTACCATTCCTTAACCAACACATTGTATGAAATATTTTTTTTATTGCCTCCTGATCACGTCACAATGTTGCTTTGCCCAAAAAATAAAAAAAGCCGACAAAGAAATTATCGCCCGGTTACAATCACACATTAATTACCTGGCAAATGATTCACTGGAAGGTAGAAGAACAGGCAGCAGGGGAGAAAAGCTGGCCTATGAATACATCAGCAATGAATTTTCAAAAGCCGGATTGGCACCAAAAGGAAACGATGCCGGTTACCTGCAGGAATTTGAAGTAAACGATGGAAAAATGGTAAGCAATACATCTCATCTGCTTATCAATGGCAAAGCGCTGTTGTTGGATAAAGAATATTTTCCTCTTGCATATAGTTGCAATGCAGTTTTAAATTCAGTTGGATATGTGGCATTACAGGAAAATGGTTCACCCTGGTTTTACGACATAAAAGAATTGCTGGAAACCAATAAAAATAATCCGCATTTCGACCTCAACGACGCCATCCAAACAAAAGCTGCTGACGCTGCGAAAAAAAAAGCGACCGGTTTTTTTATTTACAACGGATCTGCCATTGCCGACGAATTAAAGTTTGAGCCAGCAGTAAAATCAGCCCCTTCCATAATACCCATTATTTATATTACCAAAGCAGGCAAAGAAAAATGTTTAAAAGATGAAACGACTTCACTGAACATACAACTAAAAATATTCATCACCGATAAAAAAAGAGCTGGCCACAATGTAATTGGGTATATCGATAATAATGCTTCCTCAACAATTATTATTGGAGCGCATTATGATCACCTTGGCTATGGCGAAGACCATAACTCGTTATATACCGGAACAACACCACAAATACACAATGGTGCTGATGATAATGCGAGCGGCACTGCGGCGGTGATAGAATTAAGTAAAGAATTAAAGTCATCCAGACTAAAAAACAATAATTATTTGTTTATCTGTTTTAGCGGTGAAGAACTGGGTTTGTTTGGCTCCAAATATTTTGCAGAACATCCAACTGTTGACTTAGCTAAAGTAAATTTTATGATTAACCTGGATATGGTAGGAAGGCTAAATGACAGCACACATGGATTGAATATCGGTGGCTATGGCACCTCACCTTTATGGGGACAACTATTAACACCAACTGATAAATATTTTAAAATAAAATTTGACAGTAGTGGCACGGGACCAAGCGATCATACTTCTTTTTACAGAAAAGATATACCGGTATTATTCTTTTTTACCGGCATTCACAGTGATTACCATAAGCCCACCGATGATGCGGATAAAATAAATTACACTGGTGAGCGGATGGTGGTAAAATACATATACAATCTGATAGAAAATACCAATAAAAAACCAAAGATTACCTTCAGTAAAACAAGGGAAACATTCATGAGCGGAAACACAAGTTTTAAAGTGACACTGGGTATTATGCCAGATTATACTTTTAGTGGCGTTGGAGTAAGGGCCGATGGTATCAGCGAAGGAAAAATTGCCCAAAAAGCAGGCATAAAGGCGGGTGATGTAATTGTACAGTTAGGCGACTATAAATTTACTGATGTACAAACTTATATGGAAACATTGGGTAAATTCAATAAGGGAGAGGCTACAAAAGTAAAAGTGAAAAGAGGTACTGAAGAGCTGGTATTTGATATTGTTTTTTAAAGCAGCGATAATTCATTTAGTTATAAAACTTATTTATTGAACAGGGCATGAAACTTAAAATAGATAACGAAACGATAGCCAGGGAGTTTTTTGAAGATTCCATTTTATTGGGCATTGTTGCGCCAGTTAAAGATTACCAGTTGTGCTGGCAACTTAACCAAATACTGGGCTTTGATTTCAGGATCAACAACGACTTTGAAATTCAACTTACAAAAAAAGAGCGCAAATATTTTTTTTCCATTTATGAATACCAGGTGCCTTCTACTTGTCTTACTCACTATTTATATAACAACCAGTTTGACGGGGAATACCTGTTGCCAGAATTTAAGCACCTTGATTTTTTATGGCTGATAAAAGGAGAGTATGTTAGCAATGAAGAATTAAAAGCATTGTCTTATTCAATCAAAACTTTGCCTGGAGTACAACTCGTGAATGAAATGACCAATGAAAAAATAAAGCATAAACAACACCTTATCTTTTAAACTACAATGTCCCCTAAACGTGGAATGGATATTGATAATTTATCAGTGCAAACTATTCCAATTCTTATATATGCCAGTTATCATTACATTCTAAACTGTTATCGATTATAAAATAAATCACCATCAATGAAGCGTTAGATCAATTATCCATTAAACAATTATCAATTTACTTTTATGTGGGAAGAAAAAAATAATACGCTCTATAAAAGATTCGAATTCAAAAATTTCTCTGAGGCCTTCGGTTTTATGACGAGGGTTGCACTTGCAGCAGAAAAGATGGATCATCATCCGTTGTGGACCAATGTTTATAACAAAGTAGAATTTTGGCTGAGTACGCATGATGCCGGAGATGTAATTACTGAAAAAGACAGGATATTGTCCATCAGGATTGACGCACTTGCCCGGACTGAATTAACACCGTCTTAGATTGTAATGCGGTAATAAGTCCTATAGGTGTCATGAATTTTTCCAGTCCGTTTTGTTGCAAGGTTGTTTTTACTTCTTCTACGGAAGCGGGTGCTACTGCTATCAGCAGACCTCCACTTGTTTGCGGGTCTGCCAGGATGGCTTTTTGATATTCTGTAATTGTTCCAATCTTTTCTCCATAGCTGGTCCAGTTTCTGCCGGTACCGCCTGGTATGCATTTTTGATGAAGGTATTCTTTCAGGTCGGGGGTAATCACTGGAATGTTTGCACCATCAATCGATGCGCTTAATCCGCTTCCTTCAGCCATCTCCACCAAATGACCCAATAATCCAAAACCAGTTACATCGGTCATGGCGTGCACACCTTGTATTTTTCCCAGCGCTTCGCCTACTTTATTTAATTGCATCATTTGTTTTGCCGCCAACTCTTTATGTTCTTCTTTAAGGAGGCCTTTTTTTTCTGCAGTGGTTAAAATTCCTACGCCCAATGGTTTGGTTAAAAATAAAATATCGCCTTCCTGCGCCAGGTTATTTTGTTTAATATTTTGCACCGGTACCAACCCGTTTACAGCCAGTCCAAAAATAGGTTCAGGGCTGTCAATACTATGTCCGCCTGCCAGTGGTATACCGGCTTCCAAACAAATACTTCTACTGCCTTCAATTACTTTTTGCGCAACGGCGGGTGGTAAAATATTAATGGGCCAACCTAAGATAGCGATTGCTAAAATTGGTCTGCCGCCCATGGCGTACACATCGCTGATGGCGTTGGCTGAGGCGATGCGGCCAAACTCATAAGGATCATCCACTATGGGCATAAAAAAATCCGTGGTGCTGATGAGTGCTGTTCCATTACCCAGATCCAATACTGCTGCATCATCTTTACTATGATTGCCTACTATTAATTTATCATTGTCCGGGCGCGCCATATTGCTGGCTAAAATTTCGTCCAGTACATTGGGTGAAATCTTACAACCACAACCTGCGCCATGGGAATACTGTGTGAGTTTAAAAATTAATTCCTGGCTTTTTTCTGCCGGAATATTTACAGTTGTATTTGCCATAGGTTCATCGTTCATCTCAATTATTTTTTATCGCTTCTTTCGTTGAAGAATAATGGCTGCATTGGTTTTTAAATCTGCGCTAAAACGAACATCATATACGGCATCACCATCATGCACCACCAGCAAACCGGTATTGGGTGGGATGCTTCCCAGGTTTTCCGCATACATCACGAGTTTGATGGAATCAGGGGTATCCTTGGTAATATAGATCGTTTTGCTTACAGCTTTTGTGCTGAGTCCCTGTTTTGAAAAAATCACTTCTCCGTTCATTACTACACTTACTGTGTCACCGTCTACATATCCGTTGTCGTATAAGGTAAGCACCAGGCTGTCGCTTTGATAATATACGGCCTGTGTTGATGCGATGGTTCTTTTATCCACATCGGCTGCTCCTTGCACTACGCCGGGTATTACAGGCTCAGGCTTTTTTTCAACAGGAGCCGCAACGGGCGGTGATGGTTTTGTCACCACGGCAGGTGCAGCAGCCACCGGGGCTGCTGTTGGTTTATTTACTACTGGCGGCACTTTCTTTATTTCAACCGGTTTGTTTACAACTGCTACTGGTGGCGCAGGTTTATTTATAACAGAAGGCGCCTTTTGAACGGCTATTGGTTTGGCTATTACCACCGGCGCCGGTTTATTTACAACAGGTGACCCCTTTTGAACGGCTTCGGTTTTAGCCACTATCGGCTTAGTGGCAACCGGCGGCGCTTTCTTTACTTCCTCCGGCTTATTTACAACAGCCGCTACCGGGGCGGGCGGAGGCGCAACGGCTATCGGCTTTGTTTCAGCTGGCTTAGGTAAAATTGCTGCAACCGTTGCAGAAGGTGGTGGCGCAACTACTTTTATTTCCACCGGTTTTTGGTCAATATCTGCTGGACCCGGAGTGGTAATTTTTTGTATGGCAGGCTTCTGTATGGCGGCTATAGTGTTTAACTGTTTCTTTTCCGGTTCATTAAATACCAGCTTATCCGCCAACTTTAATTCTTCCAGCTTTTTAAATAAAACGGTTTCTTTAAAATCATTTTTCCGCTGCATTTTTACTGTGCCGGTGGCGGATAAAAACCGTTTGGTACGATTGGTACTCCAGCTACCTTTTAATACCATAATGGTATCCTCAAGGCTGAGCGTTACAATCATCGTTTTTTTGATGTTTTTTGGCGGTGTAAAACTAAAGGAGTTGTCCAGCAGACTTACATCTTCAATGGTTACTTCGTTGTCTTTACGCTGTATGGTTACATCTCTTAGCCCGGTTTCTTTTTTTCCATTTTCTTCAAAAGTGATGTGGGAATAGCCTACAAGCTTACCCTTTACTTCACTTATGGACAACTCAAAAGGCAGGTATTGTTTGGTAGAATCCACATACAACTCACCTTTCCAAAGACCGGTAATATCCTGTGCCTGCAACTGGCCGGGTAATAATAAAAAAAGTAAAAAACGCAGATTAGATAGTAACTTTTTCATGCAGTAGTTTTTGGATATTGGTTGTAGGGTCTACGGATGAACAAATAATTTTTTGTATGCCGCTGAGATCAGTATTCCTTGCAACTAATCCTTTTTCGTAATATTTATCATAGTATTTCAGTAGGATGCGAAAACATTCCCGTTGGTTATCTTTCAGCAGGTAATTCACCGCCTGTTTTGTTTCCAGGCCACCCAATCGTTTTTGAATACGGATAGTCGCATTGACCAGTGCAGCCTTGTCGAATTTTCCATATTCTTCCGTAAGGTAGCTGAGCCGCTCTTCGAAAGGAATTTCGAAAAACACAACCTGGTTAGTGCGCATCTGTTTCCAAAAACAATCCGGAATATTTAACACTCCAATCCGCTGGCTCTCGTCTTCAATAAATATTTCAACACCCGGTAAAGCAGTCTGATTAAGAATTACCTGCAGTTTTTCAGCCAATAAATTTTCAAACATTTCCTGCGAAGGCTGCGGCTTTTCGCCCAATGCGCCAAAGGCTGATCCCTTGTGGCAGGCTAATGCTTCGAGATCAATCACTTTTTGACCCATTGTTTCCAGTTGGTGTAATACCAATGTTTTACCTGAGCCGGTATACCCGCCCAGTATGGTCAATAGATAAGGCCTCTCAAACTGTTCCCTTGCCCAACGCCGGTAGGCCTTATATCCACCCGACAAAGTATATACTTTGAAACCATACAGATCCAGTAACCAGGCAACACCAGCACTGCGCATTCCTCCGCGCCAGCAATGAATAAGAACGACGTTAGTTGTTGGTTGATCGTTGCTAGTTGACGGTTGTTTCTTGGCCAACGATTGATGATGAACCATTAAGGCTTCCGCCTCCTCTACCATTTTTCGCATTTTTACACCAAAATAATCGAGCCCTATTTTAATGGCATTCTTTCTGCTTTGTTGTTTATAGGCGGTTCCTACTACTTTTCTTTCTTCATCTGTAAACAAGGGTAAACTATAGGCACCAGGTATATGCGCATGCAAATATTCACCCGGACTTCTAACATCCAGTACCAGGTTTGAAGTGGCAAGATCTAAAAAGGAATCAATTGAAATTTTTTGTATCGCCATGAATAAAAAAAAGCTGTTGCACAATATACAAAAAGAAAAAAGCCGCTGGAAAATTTGTCTTAAAAAACAAGTTATATTTATTGATGCTTAAAATCATTAAACACTTACTTCCTTTATTTATTGTTCAATTCTTTACCTGGCTGGCTTTATTTTCTTTATGGATTTATGCAACGCCTGTAATTACGAAATATATTTTTAATACCACCGACGCAGAAAGCAACGCTTTTGAAAGTGGCACTACCTGGGTGGGAATTTGTTTTGCGTTTTACAGCACATTGGCGGCTATACTGGCTTTTTCCCTTCCCGTGCTGACCAAAAAATACAGTAAATATAAAATACACGCTACATCATTGTTGTTTGGCAGCATTGGGTTATTACTTATTTACATTATAAAAAATCAATACCTTCTGCTGTTATCATTTGCCTTTATTGGCATTGCCTGGAGCAGTATCAGCAATGTTCCCTACAGTATCATCAGCGACATTGCGCCTGAGAATAAAATGACTACCTATTTTGCTGTATTTAACTTTTCCATTGTGATACCCCAAATTACCGCCGCATTTCTACTGAGTTTTTTAACCCGGCATTATTTTGCCGGAGAAACCAATCTCACCATTTTAACTGGCGGCATTGCTATGTTAATTGCATCGGCCATCATGTTTTTTATAAAAGCAAAAAGGCAATTTTAATTACTCAATATAACAATGACTCAATAAGCAAATTTTCTACGGGCAAAAATAGCATTCAAGATTTGTTCCTAATCCTCTTGGGGGATTGTAGAATTTACAAACGTTTTACGGGCACAATAAATCAAATAAAAAAACCGCCACTGAATCATTAGCGGCGGTCTATATTTTCAAATTGAGCTATTGTGAAATTTTCACATTAGTACTACCCGTTCATTGAAGTTAAAAATTCTGCGTTGTCTTTTGTACCCTTCATGTTTTTCAGCAACGTATTCAACGCTTCTTCCGGATTCATGTCGGCCATGTGTTTACGCAATACCCACATCCGTTGGAAGGTTTCTTTATCCAGCAACAAATCATCACGGCGGGTAGAAGAAGAAACGATATCAATGGCAGGATAAATGCGGCGGTTAGACAGTCTTCTGTCCAGCTGCAGTTCCATGTTACCAGTACCTTTAAATTCTTCAAAAATTACCTCATCCATTTTACTGCCGGTGTCAACCAAGGCTGTGGCAATGATGGTGAGCGATCCGCCAAATTCTATCTTACGGGCAGCACCAAAAAATTGCTTAGGTTTTTGCATCGCATTGGCTTCCACCCCTCCACTCAACACCTTACCACTCGAAGGTGCCACCGTATTGTGGGCTCTTGCCAAACGGGTAATACTATCCAACAAAATCACCACATCATGTCCACATTCTACCAGGCGTTTTGCTTTTTGTAAAGCGATGGTAGATACTTTTACATGCTTTTCAGCAGGTTCATCAAATGTACTGGCGATCACTTCTGCCTTCACGCTTCGCTCCATATCGGTAACCTCTTCCGGTCTTTCATCTACCAGTACAATCATCAGGTAACATTCCGGGTGATTTTCCGCAATGGCGTTGGCCAGTTCTTTTAGCAACATGGTTTTACCCGTTTTTGGCTGGGCAACAATTAATCCACGCTGACCTTTACCTATCGGTGTAAACAGGTCCATAATCCTGGTACTGTAATTATTGGAAGCCGTAGTAAGGTTTAATTTTTCAAACGGAAACAAGGGCGTTAGGTAATCAAAAGGAACCCTGTCTCTTACTTCTTCGGGGCTTTTACCATTGATGGTTTCCACCTTCAACAGGGCAAAATATTTTTCCCCTTCTTTTGGCGGACGGACAGACCCGTAAACGGTGTCGCCCGTTTTTAATCCAAATAATTTTATTTGTGAAGGCGATACATAAATATCATCTGGAGAAGAAAGATAATTGTAATCACTGCTTCTTAAAAAGCCGTATCCGTCGGGCATCATTTCCAATACGCCTTCGCCTAAAATAATACCATCAAATTCTATATTAAAAACCTGCTGATCCCTACGCTGCTGGTACTGTTTGCTGGGTAAATTACTTTGTTGGCCGTTATCTGCAACCTGTAACTCAGGTTGTTGCTGCTGAATATCATCTTCCTGATGTAAAAGAGAGGCAATCGCGGCGGGAATAGTACTCTGTTCGTCAGTGATTGGCTGCAGGTCTTCCTCCTGTTCTTCTTTTATTACGGGTTGTTTTTTTCTTTCCGCGGTATGTTCTGATCGTTTGTGTTGTTTTGGTTCAGGTTGCTTTGGCTCAGCTGGTTTAACTTCTGCAGGTGGCGCTTTTATTTCAGCGGGAGTTTCTACTGGCGCTGATGTTGGCGGAGCCGCACTGGCAGGAGCTTTAATAGTACGTTTGCGTTTTGGCTTTTCTTCGCCCTCGTTTTTTGCTGGTGTGTTCATAGAAATCTGCCTGGCAAGAATCTTTTCTATCAGATCCTGCTTTTCTAATTTTTTGTAGTTGGAAATGGTAAGCTGCTCTGCAATATCGTGCAGTTCAGGAACGAGCATATCGTTCAGTTGTGAAGTGTCATACATAAAGAAATGAAAAAAGTTTTTTCAAAAAAATCCGATCTTAAAGTGTCTTGAAATAATCCCAATTATTCGGGTGAGAATTTGGTTTTTGATGGAATCAGCCGTCTGATGCAGCAGTAAATGGAAGACCTTATCAGCAATATTCCTGCGCAATATTACACTGTTTTTGCTAAAAAGTGAAAAATAAATTGTTAATAGCTCTTTAACGGCAAATGTATGTTAAGGTGGATATAATACTACTATTAGGGATTCTGTGGCAATTGCGGTCAACAAAAGCTACCTTGAGATTCACTAATGAATTAGTAACCGGGATTATACTACCCTATTGACAAGGAGGTTGCCCGCTTCGAATGCCTTAATGTTTGCCAATGTTGTTTTGGCAATTTCAGCCAATGCTTCCTGCGTAAAAAATCCCTGGTGAGAAGTGATCAGTACATTGGGAAAACTAAGCAAGCGCATGATATCATCGTCTTCAATTACATTTTCCGAAAGGTCATTAAAAAACAATTTTTCTTCCTGCTCGTAAACATCCAGTCCAAGATAGCCGATGCGCCCGGTTTTCAGGCCTTCGATGGAAGCAGGTGTATTTACCAACCCACCCCGGCTGGTGTTAATAAGCATCACCCCCTGTTTCATCATAGCAATGCTGTTTTGGTCAATAATGTGCCGGGTTTGTTCGGTCAAAGGACAATGCAGCGAAATAATGTCGCTTTGTTGAAAAATATCAATTAACGGCAGGTATTCCACACCCGCTGCTTCCAGGTCTTTATGGGCTATTACATCAAAAGCCAGCACTTTACATCCTATCCCCAGCATATTGGTACAGAATATTTGCCCTATTTTTCCTGTGCCAATTACACCGACTGTTTTTCCAAACAGATCAAACCCCATCAATCTTTCCAGCGAAAAATTGCCTTCCCTCACCCTGTTATAGGCTTTGTGTGTTTTACGGTTCAAGGTTAAAATCAAGGCCAGTGCATGTTCTGCCACTGCATGCGGCGAGTAGGCCGGCACTCTTACAACAGGAATATCGCATGCTTTTGCCGCTGCGATATCTGTATTGTTAAACCCTGCGCTACGCAAAGCTATCAGCCTAACGCCACTGGCTTTTAATGCGGCAATAACAGCCGCTGTTATTTTATCATTTACAAAAGCGCAAATAACTTCGCAATCCCAGGCCAGGTTAACGGTTTGTTCATTTAATGGTGCGTCAAAATAAATGATTTCATGCCGGGTGTTATACCGGTCAAAAAATTCCCGGTCATACATTTTGGACGAAAAGAACGCAATTTTCATGTTGTAAAGGTAACAGGTTTTTGTTTTATCAAAGTTTCACGCAACGTACACAAAGGATACAAAGAACACAAATATTTTTCCGTTGGTCCCTTTGTTTTCTTAGCGTTTTTTGGTTAAAGCACTTTGCCGCTTTTATAAAATATTATATGCGTGTTAAGCAAAACATCTTAAAACGTGAACACCTAATTCAAAGGAGCCTTGAATTTTCGTTATTCTCTTTGTATTCTTAGCGGTCTTTGTGTGAAAAGCATTACCGCTGTTACAAAGTATTATATTTGCAGCCAATTTAATTACTATGTTCAATAAAAGAATCAAGATAAAAGCCCTGCTGGCCGCAGAAAACACCGGCGTTGACGCCACTGTAATGGGATGGGTACGAACCTTTCGCAACAACCAGTTTATAGCACTCAATGATGGCAGCACCAATCATAATTTACAGGTAGTAGCTTCATTAGGAGAATTTGATGATACCATTTTAAAACGCCTTACCACAGGTGCCTGCATTAAAGTGACCGGCCAGGTGATTGCTTCATTAGGCAAAGGGCAAAAAGTAGAATTAAAAGCATCCACCATAGAGATATTGGGAGATAGTGACGCAGAAAAATTTCCGTTGCAACCCAAAAAACACAGCCTTGAATTTTTAAGGGAAATCGCCCACATGCGTTTTCGCACCAATACTTTTGGTGCTATCTTCCGTATACGCCATTCACTGGCTTTTGCAGTTCACCAATTCTTTAACGATCGGGGCTTTGTGTACCTGCATACCCCCATCATCACCGCAAGTGATGCAGAAGGCGCCGGCGAAATGTTTCGTGTTACTACATTGCCCATGGATGGAAGTGCCCCAAAAAATGAAGACGGCAGCATTAATTATAAAGATGATTTTTTTGGCCGCAGTACCAACCTTACTGTAAGTGGTCAACTGGAAGGCGAACTGGCGGCCATGGCATTCAGCGACATCTACACCTTTGGGCCAACCTTTAGGGCGGAAAACAGCAACACAACGCGGCATCTTGCCGAATTTTGGATGATTGAGCCGGAGGTTGCCTTCAACGACCTGGAAGATAATATGGACCTGGCTGAAGCTTTCATTAAATATGTAATACAATACGCAATGGAGCAAAACAAAGAAGACCTTGAGTTTTTAGCCCAACGCCTGGAAGAAGAAGAAAAACAAAAACCGCTAACGGAAAGAAGCGAAATGGGCTTACTTGATAAATTGAATTTTGTTGTAAACAACGATTTTGAGAGACTGACATACACAGAAGCCATTGAAATTTTAAAAGAAAGCAATTACAATAAAAAAAAGAAATTTCAATATCTAATTGAAGGCTGGGGTGTTGATTTGCAGAGTGAACACGAACGTTACCTGGTAGAAAAACATTTTAAAAAACCGGTAATACTAACCAACTATCCCAAAGACATCAAATCGTTTTACATGCGTCTGAATGAGGATGGTAAAACGGTAGCCGCCATGGATATTCTAGCTCCGGGTATTGGAGAAATCGTAGGCGGTTCGCAAAGGGAAGAACGCCTGGATAAACTAACAGCCCGCATGGCCGAAATGCATATTCCGGCAGAGGAATTGAACTGGTATTTAGATACCCGCCGCTTTGGCTCTTGTCCGCACGCAGGCTTTGGGCTTGGTTTTGAGCGCCTGGTGCAATTTGTTACAGGTATGGGCAACATCAGGGATGTCATTCCTTTTCCAAGGTTTCCAAAGAGTGCGGAATTTTAAAGGGGCAATCCAACATCAGCGAAAACAGATTTACTATATTACTTTTAGCATTATAATTTAGGTGTAATAAGCAACCCAGGCAAGCGGCTTGTGCTGAGAGCAATAACGGCAGCGGATGTAAATAAGGTACTGAAACTGCGTTCCGATAAAACGGTGATGGCTTATATCGACAGGGCGCTGGCAGTATCACCAGCCGATGCGATGGAGTTAATTGAAAAAATAATTGACGCCGTAAAAAACAACCAGGGCATTACCTGGGCCATTGCTTTTAAGGATGCGTCTGCACTTATTGGCACCATTGGTTTCTGGACAATTGATAAAGAAAATCACCGGGCTGAAATTTGCTACACGCTGAATCCGCAGCAGCATCGGCAGGGCATTATGCAGGAAGCAATTGTGGCAGTACTGGAATATGGTTTCCAAACAATGCGCCTGCACTCAGTTGAAGCCAATGTAAATCCTGCCAATGAAGCCTCGCAGAAATTACTGGCAAAACACAGGTTTGTACAGGAAGCCTTTTTTAAAGAGAACTATTATTTCAACGGGAAATTTCTTGACTCGGCCATTTATAGCCTTTTAACGCCATTGCGTAATTTGCAATTAGACAACTAATTTTAGAATAAATTAAAAACCTGCAAACATTCCACCATGGCTGTTTGTATTCATTTCAAATAAAAAAATTATGACACCAGTTAATGCATATGCAGCACAAAGCGCCACTACGCCCCTTACCCCATTTAATTTTGAAAGAAGAGACGTTGGCCCAACTGATATACAAATTGAAATTTTATATTGCGGCGTTTGCCATTCCGATATTCACCAGGTACGCAACGAATGGGGCGGCTCTATTTACCCCATGGTACCCGGACATGAAATAGTTGGCCGTATTACTAATATTGGCGCAGCTGTAAAAACGTTTTCTGTTGGGCAATTGGCTGGTGTTGGTTGTTTTGTAGACTCCTGCCGCATTTGTCCAAGCTGCCTTGCGAATGAAGAACAATATTGTGATACGGGCATGGTTGGTACCTACAATGACCGTGATAAAGAGGGCAATCCAACATACGGCGGCTATTCTACCCAAATTGTAGTGGATGAAAAATATACCCTGCACGTTTCTGAGAAATTACCCATTGAAGGGGTTGCTCCATTACTTTGCGCAGGCATCACTACCTATTCGCCCCTGAAACACTGGAATATTGGCAAAGGGCATAAAATAGCCGTAGTTGGCCTGGGTGGATTGGGTCACATGGCCGTGAAATTTGCCGCTGCCTTTGGCGCTGATGTTACCGTGCTCAGCACTTCCGAATCAAAAAGACAGGATGCCCTGAAGTTGGGTGCCCATCACTTTGAAGTTACCAAAGACCCCGAAACAATGAAAAGACTGCAAGGCAAGTTTGACTTTATTTTAAGCACCATTTCTGCGCAGCATGAATACAACAATTATTTAAACCTGTTGACCCTTAATGGTACAATGGTAGTAGTGGGTGTTCCGCCACAACCTTCTGTGGTAGGTGCTTTTAACCTCATTGGCAAGCGCCGTTCTATTGCAGGTTCTCTTATCGGAGGCATTAAAGAAACCCAGGAAATGCTGGACTATTGTGCCGAACACCATATTGTAAGCGATGTGGAAGTAATTAAAGTGGGTGAGATAAATGAGGCGTATGAAAGAATGCTGAAAGGCGACGTACATTATCGTTTCGTGATTGATATCGCTTCTTTAAAATAATCTTTTATAATTGAAACGTACTACGGACGGGTCTTTCCCGCTTTTTTTTATTTGTTTATCAATTTGACAGCCTTGTTTTGCAATATTTGAGCAGAAACTCCTATTTTTGCTGCCCCGAAAGGGAATGGTGTGATAGCTCAGTTGGTAGA
>JANYFI010000537.1 GCA_025362765.1 Ferruginibacter sp.
CTATACTGGATAAGGCAACAATGCCAGTGGTAGATAAGGAACTAAAGATTGTTTCACCTGTTTTAATTGTGGCGGCGGTGTAAAAAATAGATTTGAGTAAATAATTTATTTCGCTTTCAAATTGGGGCTGGCAAGCTTTGAATTGCCCCGCTTTGAATTGCCCCGCTCTTCAGAGCGGGGAAGGATTTAAAAAATAAAAATTTATAAAGAAAAGGGACAATGCTGGCAGTAAACATTTTTCATAAATCACCGGAAATGCAAGACTCTTCTGGGATAGAATATTTTTTATTTGAAGAAGATTTTATTAGCGCCAATATAAGGTGCATTCCAATGATTGTTCGCTTTAAACTGGATGCAGTCTGTATTAAATTGCCTTTGGATGTATGGTGTAAATTTGCTGCAAATGAAAGAACCGCCCTCGCTGTCAAGCCCTGCGCAACGCAGACTGACAAGTGTATATATCATGGTTATTTATCCGGATTGATTCACCAGTACACAGGCATGGATGCAATAGATTTAAAAATAAGTACCTATCCGCTTTGGGCCGACCTGCGGAATGTCCCCGAAAGCTTGCAACTGAAGGCCGGCGAATTTAACTGGTTTATTTCAATTGAGAAATGGAAAGCACTCAGCAACCTGCAACGTTTCGCCTTGCTGAAATTGTTTAGCCCGGGGCATGAAAATAAAAATTTTCCAAAGGCCATGCTTGAATTTGGATTGGCACAGTAATAACCTGATAGCGGTTATAGTCTCCGGAAGTGATTTGGAGAAATTTAAAAAGATACTATAGTAATCGCCACCAGGGTTTGCAACCTTTTACTGGGTGAAATCGTTTCCTCCAGCTGTGGCGGATGTTTTGAAAAACAGCAGGCAGCAAAAAGTTATACAAATGAAAAATTCATTTACAATCAAGATTAATTTCACCGGCGGCATAATTTCTCCTGGCGAATTGATGAATATTCTTTCTGCAGCCGCATCAGCAGGTATAAGAAGTATAAGCTTTGGTTTAAGACAGCAACTATTTTTAAAGGGGTTAAACGAAGTATATGATAAACTGGCAACGGAGTTGAAAGAGAGGAATATTTCTTTTGAAACCGGAGCGGAGCAATATCCGAACATAGTAAGTTCTTACCCCGCCGAAGAAATTTTTATTACTAAAACCTGGTTAAGCGAAGGCGTGTATAAAGATATTTTTGATGCTTTTGATTATACCCCTAAACTAAAAATTAATATATCCGACAGCAAACAAAGTTTTACGCCGTTCTTTACCGGTAACATAAATTGGGTGGCGAGTGATAGCCAGCATTTCTGGCATTTATTTATCCGTTTTCCCAAAACAAATAACATTTATGAATGGCCGGATATTGCATATACTAACGATATAGCTATTATGACAAAGGATATTGAGACAGGTATTGTCGAAAAGTCAGCATTGTTTTATGACACAGCTGAAGCGAATGGACCCTTACTATATGAGCGGGTTATGTTGAACAAACAGTATAATGTTAAACCAGCTGAAACAAAAATAACATTACCTCCCTTTATGCTGCCTTATTATGAGGGCTTTAACAGGGTAAATAACCAATACTGGCTGGGCATATACCGTCGGGATGAACATTTTTCCATTTCATTTCTGCAGGATGTTTGTGCATTGTGCCAAACTACCAAAATTGGTCAGTTATGTTCTACTCCCTGGAAGTCTTTAATTGTAAAAGGCATTGAAGAAAAAGACCGTGCACTGTGGGATACAATGCTTGGTAAACACCAGGTAAATGTAAGGCATGCGGCCAACGAACTTAATTTCCAGGTAGAAGATGACTGCAGGGAAGGCCTTGCTTTAAAGAGTTATTTGATAAAACATTTGCAAAAAGAAGACATCCGTACTTTTGGCATTTGCATCGGTATTAAAACCCGCCGAAAAAGCGAAGTATTTAGCAGCATATTGGTAAAAAGAAAGCCAATGTTTACCCTTGGAAGTGTTGGTTTTTTTTACCGGTATGATATTTTGTGTGCCAAAGATTTTAACCCCAACGAAAGAACAGGTTTTACTTTTAGCCACAATAATTTTAAATGGAAATTACCAAAACTGTTGCGGCAGGCGATTGTTGATTTTTATGCGCATACAATAACAAGGCAGGAAGCAACGGTTAGCGGGTTGCTGAAAAGAAAGGAATCGGCGCATAAAGAAGAAACGGTGGAATGGATACACCAATGTCCGAAATGCTTTTCTGTATATGATGTTGTTTTTGGCGAGCCCGAAAACTCAATAGTCCCAGGTACCGCATTCGTGGATTTGCCGGAAAACTATTGTTGTCCTTTGTGCGAAGAATCGAAAAAGGTTTTTGTACCGGTACTTAAATCATCGCTGCTATTTGTGGGATAGCATTATAGCCCGTTTAAATCTGCGTGGGTATTAAAATTGGTGAAATATTTTTTTTGTATGGCGGTGACAGGCAAAAAGAAAATGTGTAGATTTTCTATCATGTACTTCATACTATGCCTTTTTAGCAAGCCTTTCCTGTGCATTTCAGCAATAGCTGTCAATCCATTGGCGCAATAGATGGCGCAGAGTGGTTCTACAGCGTCTTCATTTATAAAAACAAAGCCATCATAACCATCATTTTGCAGGGAGCAGTTGTACAAGTCCGCCAGGAGGCTGCTTTCCATTAGTGACATATCGCAGGCCAGCACAAAAAGGTGTTCCATGGGATGTTGATGGTGAGCAGTCATTACTCCCAGTAAAGGCCCGTTTAAAGTAAGCGAATCATCATCTGTAATGATAGTAGCGGAAGAAAACGTAGCTTTATAAATACCATACTGTAATTTATTTACACAGAGTACTACGGGTATTTGCAGGGAAGATAATTTGCCGATAGCCATTTGTGCCCAGGCAATGCCATTGGTGTTCAGCAGCCCCTTGTCGCTACCCATCCGGGAACTTTGTCCGCCACATAAAACAACGCCAATCATACCAAATAAATTTTAGTTTTTATCAGAATGGCCTAGGTTCTTATCAGGGTTTACTTTATCTCTAACCAGTTGCTTTAGTTCTTTAATTTCCGGAAATCCACCAAAAATTTTTCGATCGAAAATGGTGTTGCCATTAATGGAAATAACATACCGTCCACCGATTTCACTGGGCTGCAAAGTAACCGATTGTATATCCGCTTCAAAAGTAGTTAACAACTCCTGCGCCATATAGGCGGCCCTCAATAACCAGTGACATTTTGGGCAGTATTCTATGTTGATCGCGGGCTTCATATTGTTCAGAATTTTATTTTCAAATGTACAATGAATATGGCAATTATTGATGCAGGTGATATCGTGTAATTTGTTGCTTACAGTAATTTACAGATGTGATTAGGGGAATGCTGGTAGCGAAGAAAAGTAATAACAGGCACAGGTTTTTACATAGGCGGTTAACCCGGCAATGGATATTGGATAACAAACTCCATTTATTTGTTGCATTTGATAAAAAAGCACAAGTGTGCGATGCAACAAAAGTTTAATTGAAATACCTTAGCAGGGTAAATAAAAAAAATGAGAACAGCAATCGTAACCGGTGCCTCCGGAAATATGGGGCAGGCCGTTGTAAGAAAATTTTTGGCGGAAGGATACAATGTAGTTGGCACTATTATACCCAACGATCCGGCTCCCTTTAATATTGAGGATGCAAAACTGGAGAAAGTAATTGTAGACCTGATGAACGAGGAAGATTCGGACAAATTTATTAAGACGGTTGTCGCGAAGTATGGAAGTATTGATGCAGCGGTATTAACAGTTGGCGGTTTTGCCATGGGAAAAATTGCTGAAACCAAAACGGCTGACATTTATAAGCAGTACAAACTGAATTTTGAAACAGCGTATAATGTTGCCCGTCCTGCGTTTGTTCAGATGATGCGGCAGGGTAATGGCAGGATATTTATTATAGGCTCCCGGCCGGGCATGAGTGCCAAAGAAGGGAAGGGGATGGTGGCATATGGATTGGGGAAGTCACTGATATTCCGACTGGCCGAACTGATGAATGACGAAGCCAAAGGACATAATGTGGTTACCAGTGTAGTAGTACCCAGCACGATTGATACTCCTCAAAACCGTAAAGCCATGCCTGACGCGACGTTTGACAATTGGGTAAAAGCGGACGCCATTGCAGATGCCATCTATTTTTATTGCACAGCCGCTGCAATGGCACTAAGAGAGCCTGTGATAAAAATGTATAACAATGCTTAAAA
>JANYFI010000541.1 GCA_025362765.1 Ferruginibacter sp.
TGGAACATGGCGCCAACATTGTTGTTGAATCAGCCACTAAGTGGATTGGCGGTCATGGCACCAGCATCGGCGGCGTTATTGTGGATGGCGGAAATTACAACTGGGGCAATGGCAAATTTCCGCAATTCACCGAGCCAAGCGAAGGCTATCATGGCCTCAAATTTTGGGAAGTATTTGGCGAAGGTAATCCGCTGGGTTTACCCAATATTGCTTTTGCTATCCGTGCACGGGTAGAAGGGTTGCGTGATTTTGGCCCATCGCAAAGTCCGTTTAATTCTTTCCTTTTATTACAGGGCATTGAAACATTAAGCTTAAGGGTACAACGCCATGTAGACAATGCGCTGGCGCTGGCGAAATGGCTACAGCAACACCCTTCGGTAGACTTTGTTGACTACCCGGGTTTGGAAAATAATACTTACCACGCATTGGCAAAAAAATACCTGCGTAACGGCTTTGGAGGCATGCTTAATTTTGGTGTAAAAGGCGGTAAGGACAATGCGGGCAAATTTATCAATTCATTAAAGCTGGTAAGCCATTTGGCCAACGTGGGCGATGCTAAATCACTTGCCATACACCCAGCGTCTACCACACACGAACAATTGAGTTCCGAAGAACAAATTGCTGCCGGCGTTTTACCAAACCAGGTGCGCATTAGCGTTGGCCTCGAACATATTGAAGACATTAAGGCAGATTTTGAACAGGCTTTTGCGGCAGTACTTTCAGGTGAAGTTGTTGCTTAAGACAGGCAATTCAAATAAAATATAGATATCACAGGCATGGCAGAAATATTCAGGTATACAAAACCCTTTACGCTGGAATCGGGCGTTACATTAACGCAATACCATCTGGCATATACCACTTATGGCAAGTTGAATAAAAACAAAGATAATGCTGTCTGGATATTTCATGCCCTTACTGCCAACAGTGAGGCAACAGAATGGTGGCCGGGGTTAACAGGAGAAGGAAAACTGTTTGACCCGGCCACTCATTTTATTGTTTGTGTAAACATTCCCGGCAGTTGCTATGGCAGCATCGGCCCGCTTGAAATCAATGCCGCAACAGGCCAGCCCTGGCACCATGATTTCCCTTTCTTCACCACAAGGGATATGATTCGTACTTATCAACCGCTGCAGGATTTTTTAGGCATACAAACCATTCACACCGGTATTGGTGGTTCAATGGGCGGGCAACAATTATTGGAATGGGCGATTGAAGCGCCTGCCCTGTTTAAGCATGTTATTTTGCTGGCTACCAATGCCTCTCATTCGCCCTGGGGCATTGCCTTTAACGCCACACAACGGCATGCCATTGAAACAGATCCAACATGGACCGAAAGCAATGAAAAGGCCGGACTGAAGGGTATGATGGTAGCAAGGGAAATTGCATTGATCAGCTACCGCAATTACAACACCTATAACCTGGGTCAAACAGAAGATACCAACGAAAAAACAGCGCATTTTAAAAGTGAGTCATACCAGCAATACCAGGGCATAAAACTGGCCCGGCGTTTCAATGCCTTTAGCTATTATTTCTTAAGCCGGAGTATGGATGCACACAACGTCGCAAGGCAAAGAGGCTCCCTACAGGAGGCCCTGAAAAAGGTGCAGGCAAAAACCCTTGTCATCAGCATCAGTTCCGATATTTTGTTTCCACCCGCAGAACAGGAATTTATTGCAAAACATATTGAAGGCGCAGTGTACAAAGCCATCGATTCCACCTTTGGTCATGATGGTTTTTTGCTGGAGTTTGACCAGATCAGCCATGCGATAACCGAATTTTATAGCAAAAAAACTGACCTGGAAAAGAATTTAATTGAAGAGAAAAATGCACTGAATACGTTTTGATAAAAGCATTTTTAGAAATGTTGAAATTAAAAAACCAGGCTCGTTATAAAAGCCTGGTTTTTTAATAATAAAATCATTTACTCACTCTTAGGTTGTTCGCTCGTAGCCTTTTTAATCAGCTCCTGCACGCTTTGATTTTTGTTTGCAGCGTTATTATGTATCCTTCTTTTCAATACATCATCCCAATCAATAAAAGGGTATACGTTATTCTTCTTCGCCTCTGCTTCAAAAAGTGCTTTCAGTTCTTTTAATTTAGCAGGGTTGCTTTTTGCCAAATCAATCCTTTCATTAAAATCTTCATTCAAATTGTAAAGCTCCCATACATCATTATCATAATTGGCCGGAGCTAACTGTTTGCCTGCAGCTTGTGCCGTAGTAAAATCTATAAAGTCTGGATGGTGCGCTGCGCCCGCCTTCCAGCCATTGTTATAGATTGACCTGGCACCGAAAATATAATAATGCTGAAGCGTATGTTTTGAAGAAGCGGTAGCGTTTTCAAATGAATATACCAATGATGTTCCCTGTATCGGATCCTGTGCTATGCCACGGATTTCTTTTGGCTGCTGAATGCCTAAAAATTCTGTTGTGGTTGGCAGCAAATCGATCACATGTCCATACTGATTCCGGATGCCGCCTTTTTCCCTGATGCCTTTTGGATAAAAGACGATCAATGGATTTCTTGTACCGCCTTCTGCATTGGCATCCTGTTTCCAGTATTTAAAAGGTGTGTTGGTGGCCTGTGCCCAACCCAGCGGATAGTTGGTTTCTTTTCCAGCGGGAGTACCGATCTCTCCGATCTTATTCAGATTGTATTGTATACTTTCTTCTTCGGTCAATGTTTTTGAAAACAATTGCCTGTCAACATCTCCATAAAAAGTACCTTCTTTGCTGGCACCATTATCGCCAATTACAACAAAAATAATGGTGTTATCCAGCTGCTTTATTTCCTGCAGGTAATTTACAAGTCGGCCGATTTCACGATCTGTATAAGTCAGGTATCCTGCAAATACTTCCATAAAATGGGCATACAATTTTTGCTGATTGGCCGGCAAAGATTTCCATGCTTTGATGTTTGGATTTCTTTCGGGCAATTCCGCGTTGGCGGGAATAACACCCAGTTTTTTTTGTTGGGCGATTACTTTTTCTCTGTACACATCCCAGCCCTCATCAAACTGTCCTTTATACAAATCACTCCACTCCTTTGCTACCTGGTGCGGCGCATGTACAGCGCCCGGTGAGTAATATAAAAAGAAAGGTTTGTCAGGTGCTGCTTTTTTTTGCTTTCCAATATAGCTGATGGCTTTGTCGGTGATTTGTTCGGTTAAATGCCTTCCATCTGGTATTACATGTGCCTGGTCTTCCACCAGGTCGGGTTTATACTGATCTGTTTGAGATCCGAGAAAGCCGAAGAAATGATCGAAGCCTTTACCTGTTGGCCAGCGGTCAAAAGGGCCAGCATCAGTGGCATCTTCATCTGGCGTAACACCATACTTACCTACCGCAAAAGTGTTATAACCATTCCCTCTCAGCACCTCGGCAATGGTACCTGCTGAAGCCGGAATCTTTCCATCATATCCGGGAAAGCCAGCCGACATGATGGTATGCGAAAATCCGCCCACATGCACCGCATGATGATTGCGGCCGGTTAGCAATGCCGCACGGGTGGGTGCGCAAATAGCTGCCGTATGAAAGTTGGTATAACGTAAACCATTGTTTGCAAGACTATCGAAGGTCGGCGTTTTTATCAAACCTCCGAATGTGCTGGAAGCACCGTAGCCTACATCATCAAGTAATATCCAAACCACATTGGGTGCACCTTTGGGTGCAGATACCGGTTCTGGCCACCATTCCTTTGATTCTGCCAATGTTCTTGCTACCGTTCCCTGGTAGCTGTTTTTCGCATCAGTTTGCGCAACGGTTGTATTTAAAAATCCGGGGCCGGCAATGGCTGCTGCAACCAGTAAAAGTCGTTTACTTTTTTGCAGAACGTTGCCATGGGAAGAAATCCATTTACTCATTTTTTAATTTTTAGGTTGATTTTATTGATTGGTTATTTTAGAAATGCAAGGAATTCCAATTGCGTTCAGGCAGGTTCTTATAAAGTAGTTTCTATACGTACACCACCCCGTCAATATCAATTTAAAACAGGAAGCACTCAATTGGTTTGCAGCAGGCCCGTCCGCAACAAGAAAATGGGAAAAGAAAAAATCAGCAACAACAACTTTTTGGTGTTGTGTTATAATTACATACTGCCACCAATGCCTTGCAAGGCATCCATTTTTTTAAGGAGTTCATACCGGTTATTTTTGAGAGCGGCGAGCTGATGGTGGTTAAAAGCTTCACCTGCGTAGGTTTTTAAGCAACAATAAACTATTAGTCTACTATTTCAATAGACAAATAAACAACCTTTTTATTGCTATTCCAAAAAATATTTGTGAATCAAAAAAAAGAAGAAGGGAACGTTGGAAGGAAGGTTAGATGTAATAAATAATAATAGTCTATTATTTTAGTAGACTTTTATTTTGAAATCTGAATAAAGATATTCATCTTGCATCAGTCAATTTTTACTCACAATATTTTTAACAATAAACAACTTCAATTATGCCAGAAAAAAGTCAACAACAAACCGCTTTGGGAGATGTGGCGGCAAGGCAGCTCGCCATCGCCACCCGAACCGTTCCACAACTATTAACCATAACACCGAGGTGGCTTACGCACCTGCTGAACTGGATACCTGTAGAGTCGGGCGTTTACAGGTTAAACAAAGTAAAGGATGCCAACAGTGTGGCTGTAGACTGTTCTGCACGGGACGAACGTGCGCTGCCGCAAACATTTGTTGACTATATTGAAAACCCGAGAGAGTACAACCTGAGTGCAGTAAATACGGTAGTAGATGTACACACTCGCGTGTCGGATTTATATAGCAAACCATATAACCAAATCAGCGAACAGCTTCGCCTGACTATTGAAATTATAAAAGAAAGACAGGAAAGCGAACTTATCAACAACAAAGAATACGGCTTGCTGCACAGCGTTGTTGCTTCGCAGCGCATTGCCACAAGAGGTGGCGCACCAACTCCGGATGACCTGGATGAACTTATCAGCAAAGTATGGAAAGAACCAGGTTTCTTTTTATTGCATCCGCTGGCTATCGCCGCATTTGGCAGGGAGTGTACCAGGAGAGGCGTACCACCGCCCACCGTTTCTTTATTCGGTTCGCCGTTTTTAACCTGGCGTGGTATACCATTGATACCATGCGATAAAGTACCGGTAGAAAATGGTAAAACAAAGATCATTTTACTACGCACCGGCGAAAGCCGCCAGGGTGTTGTGGGGCTATACCAGCCCGGCCTGCCCGGAGAACAATCACCGGGCCTTTCTGTACGCTTTATGGGCATTAACGAAAGGGCTATTGCATCTTATTTGGTTTCATTATATTGTTCATTGGCCGTGCTGGTAGATGATGCCATAGCGGTACTGGATAATGTAGAAATAGACAGATATCATGAGTACAAATACTAACAATGAATTACCCGATATCGGGATGCTGACACAACTGGCCAACCAGTTTTTTAAAAGTGTTCCGGGCGAAGGTAACCACACGCAACCCTTAGCACAACCACTGGCTGCACAAGCCTATAGCCCATTGCAATACCAGGGTTACCTCGCCGGGGGAAACAGTTTACAGACTCGCCCGCCGGATCCAGGCATTGCTCATCCATTTGCACTGCCTTCACTTTCGGGTGCAGGTATATCGCCGGGCGCAACTGAACAACAGTTTAACGGAATTGATCTTACCAACAACAGCAATTTTATTTCAACTGATCCCTTTGCCGGTGCTGTTCAATTGCCGTTAGCAGGTGGTGCCAATAAGGGCAACGGAAATACATTCACAAATTATTTTGATACAAAGAATGAAGCGCCTGTTACAGACAATGAAAAACATCCTGGCAATGTCCCGCACTCTGTAGCGGGTAGTGGTAAATCGCCTGCAACGCCGAATCAGTATACAGATTTTAATATTGATGATCCGCAAACAAGTTTACCCGATCCACATTTTTCAGATGGCAAAATACCGCAGTCGGTTGCTGGCAGTGGAAAATCGCCCTCTGTACAACAGCAAAATAAAAATGTTGACACGCAGGCCCTGCCCTACTCAAATGACCACAGCTTTGAGAACGGACTTTCGGAAGCACTTGCTGCAATCAATTCATTTGTATCTACTCCGCAGCTACCCGGTTCAGCCGGGCAGTCACCATTTTATTTTTTGTCTTCGGTAAACTCAAACCAGGGCAACGCCAACAACAATCCATTTTCTGTTGACGGATTGCTGGCTTCAAAAGCGCAGGCTGGTGTGGCGCCTCCTTTTGATGTAAACCTGGTTAAAAAAGATTTTCCCATTTTGCGTGAAAATGTAAATGGCAGGCCGCTGATTTGGCTCGACAATGCCGCCACCACGCAAAAACCGCAACAGGTAATTGACAGGATAAGTTATTTTTACGAACATGAAAATTCCAACATTCACAGGGCCGCACATGAGCTGGCAGCAAGGGCTACAGACGCTTATGAAGCCGCCCGTGAAAAAGTAAGGCAATTCATCAACGCCGCTTCGGCCAATGAAATTGTATTTGTAAGGGGAACTACGGAAGCCATCAACCTGGTAGCAAAAAGCTGGGGCGAACAATATTTACAGGCCGGTGATGAAATTATTTTAAGCCACCTCGAGCATCATGCCAACATTGTTCCCTGGCAACAATTGGCCGGTAAAAAAGGATTGAAAATAAAAGTAATTCCGGTAGATGATGACGGCCAGGTATTGCTGGATGAATATGCAAAATTACTGGGATCAAAGGTAAAACTGGTGTCGTTTACACACGTATCTAATGCACTGGGTACCATTACCCCGGCAAAGCAAATGATTGAAATGGCGCATGCAGCCGGTGCAAAAGTTTTACTGGATGGCGCACAATCCATTTCGCACATGCGGGTAGATTTGCAGCAGCTTAACCCTGACTGGTTTGTATTTTCCGGTCACAAGGTTTTTGGTCCCACAGGTATTGGTGTTGTGTATGGCAAAGAAGATTTACTGAATGCAACACAACCCTGGCAGGGCGGTGGCAATATGATAAAAGATGTAACATTTGAGCACACTACATTTCACAATGCACCGGGCCGTTTTGAAGCAGGCACGGGCAATATAGCAGATGCGGTTGGCCTTGGCGCAGCGATTGATTACGTAAGCAAAATCGGGATTGATCTTATCAGCCAATATGAACATTATTTGTTGCTGTATGCTACAAGATTACTTAAACAAGTGCCCGGCCTTACATTGATCGGCACTGCTGCTGACAAGGCAAGCGTGTTATCATTTGTACTGCAAGGATATAAAACTGAAGAAGTTGGCTACGCACTCAACCAGCAAGGCATTGCGGTACGTTCCGGTCATCACTGCGCCCAGCCTATCTTACGAAGGTTTGGCCTGGAGGCTACCGTACGACCATCGCTGGCCTTTTACAATACCTGTGCAGACATTGATACGTT
Source organism: Ferruginibacter sp. (assembly GCA_025362765.1). Taxonomy (GTDB): domain Bacteria; phylum Bacteroidota; class Bacteroidia; order Chitinophagales; family Chitinophagaceae; genus Ferruginibacter. Next base: position 7,386 of record JANYFI010000541.1, read on the forward strand.
GTTTAATACACTGATTCAACTGAAGAAAAAATAAACAATTACTGCCAATTCTTCCATCCGGCAATTGAAATAATTGCCGGATTTTTATGCCCTTCCTGATAAATTTCAGCACTCTCTTTCTTTCTTTACCATAAAATTTAACTTTTGAAGCAACGAATAATGTTTTATATTTGTCTACTATTTTAGTAGACTATTAATTATGACAATACATTTACTACAAGCAATATTAAGCACAGCCGGCAATTTGTCTTTTCATTTAAATTACGAATGCCTGGTGCCAGCCAAGCCTTATGGTTGTTGTTGCTGATATAGAACAATCTCCTTTCAGCCTTATTTTTCACTCAATTTTTATCGCAATTAAAATAGTATTATCATGAAAATTTTATTCAGCTTTATAGCAGTTACAGCATTGCTGTTTGCAACACATTTAAATAGTTTTGCACAAATCAAAGGCACCATTATCTATGGAAAAATAATTTCTTTTGAAGAATCATTTCCAATTGAAGGCGTAGCCGTTGCAGTTAAAGGAACCAGCAATAGCACCGGCACACAAGCGGATGGTACCTTTAGCCTTACCGTTTCATCTGCGGATAAAACACTGGTGATAAGCGGAAACGAATATCAAACAACAGAAGTAACCATTGCGCCCGATAAAACAGATTATGAAATTGTATTGCAACGCAAAAGCAATTCGCAGGCCAGTGTAAAAATTAGTTCATTACCTTCAACTAAATTTCAAATAACTGCTATTGCTGATGGTAGATAATATCAGCAAATAAATAATAAAAATATGCGGCTTCTTCTTTTATTCACAAGTGTGTTATTCGTTTTTACCACTACTGCGCAACAAGGCGGCTGGACTGCACAAATACACCGGCCTGATGGCAATGTGATTGTGTTTACTTTTAACTGGAAAACAGAAAATGGCAAACCCGTTTGGTACATAAAAAATGCAGCCGAAAAAATAAAAGTTCAAAACATTATCGCTGCCGGTGATTCGTTTATTGTACAGATGCCGGTTTTTGAATCCCAGTTCAGGATTGCGTTTGCTAACAATACCATCAATGGCGTATGGATAAAAAGAGGTGCGGTAAAAACACTGGTACTGCCTTTTAATGCAACACCCGGCACTAACAGGTTTGCCTCCGGCGGTAATTCAACACAAAACATTTCAGGCAGATGGGCCGTAACTTTTGGGGAAGGTGCCGACGCTGAATCGTCTGTTGCTGAATTTGTACAAAAAGGCAATTTGTTAACCGGCACTTTCCTGAATGCATCCGGCGATTACCGTTACCTGGAAGGTATTGTAACAAAAGACAGCTTATTACTTTCTGGCTTTGATGGCGGACATGCATTTCTTTTTAAGGCACTAATACAAGATGGTAATACTATCAGCAATGGAAAGTTATTTTCTGGCGGAGGCGGCAAGCAAAACTGGACAGCCGTAAAAAACAACGATGCAAAATTGGCTACGGAGTCTGTTGCCATGTTTAAAAAAGCCGGGCAGGAAAAATTGGATTTTACTTTTAAAAACCTGGAAGGCAAGCCGGTATCTATTAATGATGACCGCTTCAAAAACAAAGTGGTGATCATTCAGATTATGGGCAGCTGGTGCCCCAATTGTATGGATGAAACCGCCTTTTTAAGTGACTATTATAACAAGAACAAACAGCGTGGTGTAGAAATAATTGCATTGGCTTATGAGTACACAACAGATTGGCAAAGATCACTTAACAGCCTTAAAAAATTTCAGCAACGCTTTAATGTGCAGTACCCTATTTTAAACACCGGGGTTACCGTAGGAGATAGTTTGAAAACAGAAAAAACATTGCCGCAGGTTACTGATATTAAGTCTTTTCCGTCCTCTATCATTCTTGATAAAAAAGGAAACATACGCAAGCTGGATACAGAATTCAATGGCCCTGCAACCGGCAGCCACTATACGGTGTATAAAAAAGAATTTGATCAAACCATCAGCGATTTGCTAAAAGAAAACTAAGCCTTATCATCAAATTAAAAACCATGGCCAATAATAACATTGAATGCCCCGTAGATTTTGTTACCATTAATGAAAACAAGGCAAGGCTAACCGCAGGGCTCGTTTTTGTTCTTACATTGATCTACATTTTTACAAGCCTGTGGATTATTCCTGCATTTTTACTGATCGACTTTTTTGTACGCGGCTTTAACTTCGCCAGTTACAGTTTGCTAGGTTTAGTAAGTGATCAACTGGTAACCATTTTTTCAATAAAACAAAAACCCACCGACCGTGCGCCGAAAAGATTCGCCGCAAAAATTGGCTTTCTTTTCTCCGCTGCCATTCTTGTTTTATTTTTTGTTGATTTAAAAAATACCGCATTGATAGTGGCCATCGTGCTGGCTACTTTCGCCTTGCTGGAATCTGCCTTTGGCTTTTGTGCAGGCTGCCATGTGTATAGTTTTTACAGCAAATTTTTAAAAAAGAAAACCGGTTCCGCCATGGTTGCACTATTCTTTTTACTGCTGAATACTTTGCTGCTTTAATACTACGCTCATCACAAATTTATTAGACCCGTTTATTGCCGATAAGAGAATCGTAATTTTAGATGGAGCCCCATGGCTACCTCACCTGGTTCACATTCTTCACACACCGGAAACCTAAATTATTGCCTGCGCTGGAAGTTTCGCCCTTGCCCCTGCTGCCTGCTTTGTACCGGATGCAATACTGATCGCTACAGATAAATGAACCGCCACGTTGCACATGTTTTTCAAGCCCTGGCTCATCCGGATCAAAACTATCAGCTGGTCCTTTTGGATTATTGGCAGGACTGTTTTTATAATAATCCGGCCGGTATAAATCACTGCACCATTCCCATACATTGCCATCCATATCGTACAATCCATACGGGTTGGCGGGAAAAGATTTTACAGGTGCCACGCCGCTGTATCCATCTTCTTTTGTATTGTGGTCCGGAAAATTTCCCTGGTAAATATTGGCCACCCATTTACCGCCTGGTTTCAATTCGTTACCCCAATAGTAGGTGGTGGCGGGTCTTCCAGCCCTTGCTGCATATTCCCATTCCGCTTCCGTGGGCAATCTTTTACCAGCCCATTTTGCATAGGCCGCCGCATCTGCATAACATACCTGCACAACAGGTTCCTTTTCTTTACCTGCAATGGAACTGGCCGCTCCTTCGGGATGCTTCCAGTTAGCGCCGGGCAAATACACCCACCACTGATAAGGGTCTTCCAGCGAAACAGGTTTTTCTGTTGGCGTAAATACAGCAGACCCAGGCAACAGCTTTTCTTTCGCAACGCCGGGATAATCTTTCGGATTCAGGGAACGTTCGGCAATCGTTTTATAACCGGTAGCCTTCACAAATTTTTCAAACTGCGCATTGGTAACTTCGTGTTCATCCATCAGGAATGCCTTTACCGTAACACTGTGAACAGGTTTGCAATCTTCATATTCAGCCGTACCCATCTTAAACGTTCCGCCAGGTATTAGCTTCATTTCTTCATTGAGGTCATTATCCTCAACAACAGCATTTTTAAATACAACACTGTTAAAAGCGAAAGAACGGGAACGCAGTTTCGCTGTGGTGTTTCCACACGCCAGGCAGCTTAATTTTTTATTGGCAATTAAACCGGCTATTGCATGGCTGTCTGTTTTCTTTTTTGTAAAAGCCGTTACCAGGGCAATGCATGCAAAGCCTGCTGTAATAAGCATTGCATTTTTAAATTTCAACTCCGTCATTTGATGTGTATTAATATTGTAGTTATTGGTCTTGTTTAAATGGAAACAATGCTGATGGCGCATGCGCTTTGTCCATCAGCAATTTCAATTCCTTCGCTTTACCAGGATATCGAAATGCAAGGTTATTTTTTTCACCCGGGTCTTTTGACAAATCGTATAATTCAATGGGGCCGGCCGGCAGAGAATCCACCTGTAACCTAATGGCTTTCCAGTTGCCTCGCCTTACCGCCTGCTTACCGCCCTGTTCATGAAACTCCCAGTAAAGGTAATCGTGATTTTGCTGCGGATGTTTTGCTGCAAGCGTTGCAAGAAATGAAATACCATCTGTTGGTTGAACAGACTTGACATTTGCCAGGTCAGCAAAAGTGGAAAACAAATCCCAGAACGCACCGACATGCTGTGTAGTTGCGCCCGCCTTTATTACACCATTCCAACTGGCAATAAAAGGGATGTGAGTACCGCCTTCTGTGAGGTCGCGTTTTGTACCCCGAAAACCGCCGCCACTGTTAAAAAAAACCGGATCAGCACCGCCTTCAATATGGGGACCGTTATCACTTGTAAAAATGATCAGTGTATTTTTTTCCAATCCCTTTTCTTTTAATTTGGCAACCACTTGTCCTACATAAGCATCAAGCCTGCTCACCATCGCAGCGAACGTTGCATGCGGATATTGCTGTGATGTGTATCCATCGGACAATGCACCGGCGCCATAATCATCGCCCTTGTAAGGTGTTTCTTTAAACCGGCCTTTGTAGTATTGAAAAATGCTATCATCCGGCACCGCCAATTCCGCATGTGGTAAGGTGTAAGGTAAAAATAAAAAGAAAGGCTTGCTTCCATCATCCGCACTGATAAAATCAATGGCCTGCTGCTGAATCAAATCTGGTGCATATTGCTTTTGTTGTAAAAAACCGGCATTTCCTTTGAGTGTTATTTCCTGTTGATTGCTCCACAAATGCGTTGGATAATAACGGTGGGCCAAACTCTGGCAATTATACCCATAAAAAATATCAAAGCCATGTTTATTGGGGTCGCCGGATGACCCTACAGGCCCTAATCCCCATTTACCAAAAGCGCCTGTTCTGTAGCCTGCCTGCTTTAATATTTCTGTAAAAGTAATGATGGAATCCGGTATGGGTTGCTGGCCTTCAGGTGATACGCCTACGTTACCACGTATGTAAGTATGCCCCGTATGCAGGCCCGTCAGCAAGGCTGATCTTGATGGCGCACATACGGTGGCACCGGCATAAAACTGTTTAAATACCATACCGCCTTTTGCCAGTTGATCGATGTTGGGAGTTCGTATTAATTTTTGCCCGTTAATGCCAATATCTCCATACCCAAGATCATCCGCTAAAATGAATACGATGTTTGGTGTTGTATCATGCGTTTGTGCGATGCCTTGCATTAACCATAAAGTGAGCAGGCTGATAATTAGTAAACGCTGATTTGTTTTTTTCTTCATGTTAAATAAATATCCTTGTTAAAATATCGTGGTAATAATTATTGCCGGATGTAATCCCGGTAGCCGTTCCAAAAAACACCGTCGTCGCCGGTGGTTGCTTTGCTTTGTAATAATTGCCGGCGAAGCAATATCAATTGCTTGTGATACGCCACATCATTAAAAAGATTGTTGATTTCTGCAGGATCATTTTTAAGATCAAATAACTGCGTGGTTCTCTTTCCCGCAACATTATATTCTATCAGTTTGTATTGTTCATTGCGCACCGCCCGCTGAAATTCCCGGTACCGGAAGTAAGCCGTTTGCCTAACCTTTTTATTGCCATCTTTAATTACGTTTACAAGACTGCTGCCATCAACTGTTGCTGGCTTTTGCACGCCCGTTAATTCGCACAGCGTAGGGAAAATATCCAGCAGGTAAACAAATGCATTACGCCGCTGATTTTTCGGAATGCCCGGCCCACTAATGATAAGCGGGATATTTACACTGTGCTCATATACATTTTGTTTTCCCATTAAACCATGTTGCCCTAATGCTAACCCATTATCACCTGCAAAAACAATGATGGTATTGTCATACTGACCTGATTCTTTTAGTGCCTTTATTATCCTTCCCACCTGGTTATCCAGGTGCGTAATCATTGCATAATAATCACGCAGGTGCAATTTAATTTCTTCCGCTGTTCTTGGCAATGCCGCCAGTAATTCATCTCTCACTTTTAATTCACCATTATCAAACGGATGTTGTGGCATAAAATTAACGGGCAATGAAATTTTCGCCGTATCATATAAATTAGTGTACTCCGGGTAAGATGTTCTTGGATCGTGCGGCGACGTAAAAGCTACATACAAAAAGAAGGGTTTTTTATCAGCCCGTTGTAAATAAGCAATGGCATCATCTGCAAATAATTCGCTCGCATTTTTACCGGCATTGATGTGCGGCTGGCCATGAATACTGTCAGCTTTGTATTGCCGCGTTGAGTCGAATTTCCAGACAGGAATATTAAAGTGATCAGACATACCTCCAAAGAAAATATCAGCTCCGGATGAAAAATTTCTTGCGTATGAGTCAGGGCCGTTATGCCATTTACCAATACCGTGTGCATCGTACCCTTTCTGTTGCAGCCATTCTCCCAGCTGTATATCTTTTGCAGGAATAGTACTTCCATCACCTGCTAAATGATACACATATTTACCGGTCATAATCATTGCCCGGCTTGGTGCACATACGGCACCCTGAGCGCCGCCCATGATATAGGCATGGGTAAAAGCGGTGCCATTCTTTACCAGTTCATCCATGTTGGGAGTTATAATTTCTTTATTCCCCAATGCATGTATGGTAGTCGCCCTTTGATCATCTGTGAGTAAAAATAAAATATTGTATTTCTTTACCAGGCCATGTTGCTGCGCAATCAATTGGGTGTTAGCGGCAGTCAGCAAAATGCAGACAGCTATCTTTTTTAGGAAAATCATTTTATGTTTTTGCATGAGAAAAAAAAGCATCAATCAGCTACGCCGACAATAAACCGCCACGACATATCGCTTATTTTTCTTCAAAAGTACAGCAGTTATTCCATGCAGCGATGCCAATTTATTTACTGTAGTCAATGGTAATTTCTTTTGATGAACGTCAGCATCAATTATCCCGCTACATCATCACATCTCCTGGCATTTTTTAGTGAGTATCAGTTTTGATCGTGCTCTTGACAGCATTACTTTTTAATGCCGCCAATGAAGGCGTACATGATTTTAACACTGTGGTTTTAGCAAGCAGGTTTTGCGATTCTTTAGTGCTGGAAGCGCTTAAATTCAGCAGACCAAAATGATGATTAAATTGCCTGCCTTTTGTGATTATCCAGGATAAAAAATCAGTCACCTGCTGGTGATTTTTTGTAGCGCTAAAAATTACGTTTACATTTTCCGTTGGTATCTTAGGGTGATTTGTTTTTTCAACAAATGACAATACCCCATCCAATGTAGAATATATTTTTTCATCGGCATCTATCTTTCCATTTTCGTTCAGATCAATCGGCATGATGGCGATGCTGTCATTTACTTTTCTTGTCTGTATATTGTAGATAATACCAAGGCTGTTATGAGACACCGCATTCACATCTGCTTTTACAGCTTCCAGTAAATCCTGGTCATCGCCCGCTACAGCCCTTCCCTTTATATCCTCATGTTCGCTACCAAAATGATTGGCGAATGCAACGGAGGAGCAGGCTGCTTTTTGGCGCTTGTACACAGTGAACGGGCTGTTAAAACCATTTGCACCAGCTGTTGTATCCGTAAAATAAATCTGCCTGAAAGCGACGTCAGTAAAACCTTTCCGGGTAACGGTATTGATATCTGGCCTTGCGCTGTTTACAACCGACAATTGTACATAGCGTGCCAAAGCAATACTGGCTTGCCCTTCCTTTACATCACCAGGTTTCAGTATGTGCGATGCAATCAATATATCCGCACTGTCGGCTGGTATGCCGGATGAAATAATTATACTAACCTCCGGATGAATTTTCCTGTACTCATCCGCCCATTTTTTAAATACCGGAAAAGTAAACCTTGTGCCTGTTATGCGAAGCGTGGAAGAAGTTTGTGCTTTACTCATTGTGGTAACTACTACCAGAAGGGCGAACAACATTGTCTTTTTCATTATTCTATTTTAAAAGCACAATGGCCGCATAAAACGACCATCATGCTGTGTTACCAAAACCTACAATTATTATGCGAGTGCTTCTTTATAAGATTGTTGATGGATCGGTATTTCGCTTTCTTCCGATTCCTGCGCTTCAATTTCATCACCTACTTCCGGCCCGTTGGCGGAAAGTTCACTGCCTGCTACCTTCGACTTGAAGATGGGCCATAAAAATTGTGCATACCATTCTTCCTGTTTATAAAATTTAATACCAAATGTTTGAGGATACCTGCGGGTGATGATGCCTGTTTTAAAAATCACATCCCACAAAAAAAACATGTTGCCAAAATTGCCTTTATAGTTTCCTACGCCGTCACCAACTGTATCTGCATGGTGCGACTGGTGCGTGGCTGGTGTGGATATTAATCTTTCCAATACCCAGGCTACCGGCCGCAGTGCTTTGTATTTGTAAAAAGGTTTATCCCAGGCAATGCTTGAATGCGCAGAAAGGGTGATAAAAGATTTGATAACAGTAACAACCAATGCAGGCACACCAAGCCCTAAATAAACGAGTGCAGCCGTTAAATATATCTGCGAAAAGAAAACAGTATAAATAAAATTCTGCCTGCTTGCCATGGCCATGCCCATGTAAGGTGCCGAGTGGTGCGTACGGTGAAAACGCCATAAAAAAGGCACCTGATGATGCAGGCGGTGGTACCAGTATTGCGTAAGATCATCGGCGACAGCGATGATAAAAAAGCCCGCCCAGAAAGGCACCCACGAAAACTCGTTGGCAATGCCGGGTAACACAAACGGTAATAATTTTAAGCTAAAAAAAGCAGTCACCGGAGGCAGTAAAAACTTGGGCGCTAAAAAACAAACGATGTCAATCTTGCGTTCACTTTTTGTCCATTTATTGTCGTATAAACCAAGTGCGAATTCTATTGCACCCAGCACCAACACGATTACAAAAAAGCCCCATGACCGTATATTTTTTAGTGCCGGCTCTAAAAACTTAAACACTGCCGGCACATCTACATTGGCCGGCTGATGCGTATTGTTTACCCAGGGTGTTTGACCCTTGATTGCGAAGTATGTAAACAACGCTACCACGGGAAGTGCGTAAATGAAAAGGCTTACGCTAATGTCTTTCCCTATTTTTCTTGCTAAAACTTTATCCAGCGCCATAATAGTTTGTTTTATTTGTTTAATAATAGTTTTACGAGTAATAAGCCGCCGCCAATGATGATCAACGGCACAACGAAAATTAAAAACCCAACAAGTATTTTCTTTGAAATAATGTTTACATCTGTCAGTGTCATACAAATTGATTTATGTTTTTATAATTTATTTTATTGGAGCCTGCGTATCACTTCCATTTGGATGATGTATTTTTTTGTTGTTCACATCATGCCAGTCAATCAATGGGTACAGGTGATTTTGTTCTGCCTGCTGATCAAATATTTTTTTCAGTTCGGCTAACTTTTCAGGATATTTTTTTGCCAGATTATTGCGTTCATTAAAATCTTCGTTCAGGTTATACAGTTCCCATACATCCTCATCAAAGTTTTTATCTGCCACGGTTTCAGCAGGTTTAAAATCAAAATCAACATTGTCCGGATGATGCGCCGCTTCGGCTTTCCAGCCGTTGTAATAAATGGATCGGGAACCAAAAATGTAATAATGCTGTATCGTATGCCGTGATGGTGCTTTGGCATCATCAAAAGAATATAGAAGCGACGTTCCCTGGATGCTATCCTGCTTTATACCTCTTACATATTCCGGGGTATTGATTTTTAAAAACTCCAACGTGGTTGGCAACAAATCTATCACATGACCATATTGGTTGCGGATGCCTCCTTTTTCTTTAATATTTTTTGGATTGAAAATGATCAGTGGATTGTGTGTTCCACCTTCTGCATCCGCATCCTGCTTCCATTCCCTGAAAGGTGTGTTGGCAGCCTGCGCCCAGCCCAGCGGGTAATTGGCAAACCCTGTTGCCGTGCCGATTGAATCAATATTTAAAAGATTGGTTTTTAAATAATCCGCCTGCGTTTTTTTACGGGCCGGGTTGGTTACCGGTGTAATAGAACCTTCCAACGTTCCCTCCTTGCTGGCGCCATTGTCGCCAATGATGGCATACACAATCGTGTTGTTCAGTAAATTATTTTCCCTTAAATAATTCACTACACGGCCTATCTGAAAATCTGTGTAGGTTAGGTAACCTGCATACACTTCAAAAAAACGGGCAAACAATTTTTTCTGATCCACGGATAGCGAGTTCCATTCCTGCACCCTTGCGTTGCGGGGCGGCAGTTGTGCATTCGCTGGTATAATGCCCTGTTTTTTTTGATTGGCAAAAACCCTTTCCCGAAATACATCCCAGCCATCATCAAACTTTCCTTTATACTGATCGCTCCAATATTTATCTACCTGGTGTGGTGCATGTGTTGCCCCCGGTGAATAATATAAAAAGAAAGGTTTACCCGGCGCATTCTTTTGCTGGCGGGCAATATAGCTGATTGCCTTGTCTGTAATCTGTTCACTTAAATGCCGGCCATCAGGCGTTACATGGGCATTGTCTTCTACCAGGTCTGGTTTATACTGATCCGTTTGTGAGCCCAAAAATCCAAAGAAATGCTCAAATCCTTTGCCGGATGGCCAGTGATCAAACGGGCCTGCATCAGTAGATTCCTCATCTGGTGTAACACCATATTTACCTACTGCAAAAGTGTTGTACCCATTGTCCCGGAGTATCTCCGCAATGGTGGCATCTTTTGCCGGCAGCCTTCCATCATAGCCGGGAAAGCCAGCCGACAAAGCAATATGAGAAAAGCCACCCACATGCACGAAATGACTGTTGCGCCCGGTTAGCAAAGCAGCTCTTGTTGGGGCACAAATGGCACAGGTATGAAAATTGG
>JANYFI010000556.1 GCA_025362765.1 Ferruginibacter sp.
TTTTGACCGGGTGATGGAGGATGTTGACACCACTAAAATTATTACCAATGATTTTGAGAGTGCTTATTTAGCCACCTGTCATTTGATAGAAAAAGGTTGCCGGCAAATTTTATTTTTATCTTATTCATCTACACTATCTATTTCGTGCAAGCGGCTGCAAGGGTATAAAAAGGCATTGCTCGACAATAAATTAAAATTTACAACCAGCAATATTGTACCCTTTAATAACGATGCTAAAAAAGATTATTTGTTATTGAAGAAGAAATTAAAGCAAGTCAAAAAAGGAACCGGCATTATAGCTTCTGTCGAAAAACTGGCCTTGCCTGTTTACCAGGCTTGTGAAGAATTACAATTACGTATTCCGGAAGATGTACAACTAATATGTTTCTCCAATGTAGATACGGCCGCATTTTTACATCCGCCACTCAGTACTATTACGCAACCTGCTTTTGAAATGGGCAAAACCGCTGCGACTATGTTGGTAAAGGCTTTGGAGCGAAAGAATTTTGAACTTGCGGATGAGGAGATTGTGATTCCGTCTTCATTGATTGTGAGAAAATCAACATTATAACACACTAGTATGGTAGGCGAATGGAAAACAAAAAGGTGCAAAAAGTAAATTGCTTTACCTGTTGCACCTTTTATAAAAACTTATTTCTTATAAAAATTTCAACACAGCTTCTCCCATCGCTTCAGTACCTAAAATATTTTCTTTAGGGGTGGTTTTGTCTGCAATATCAACCGTGCGGTAACCTGCCTTCAATACCTTGTCCACTGCGCTAATTACCAGTTCCGATTCTTCCTTCATTCCAAAAGATATATCCAGCAATAAAGCCGCAGATAACACAGAAGCCAATGGATTGGCAATTCCCTTGCCAGTAATATCATGGGCTGAACCATGAATGGGTTCGTATACACCTGTACCATCTCCTATGGAAGCTGACGCCAGCATGCCCATAGAACCTGCAATCTGCGAAGCTTCATCGGTAAGAATATCACCAAATAAATTGGCTGTTACCACCACATCAAAACGACGTGGATCTTTAATTAACATCATAGCGGTAGAATCTACAAACTGGTATTCTACTTCCACATCAGGATATTCAACTGCCAGTTTTTGAATCTCTTCTCTCCACAAACGACTTGTCTCCAGCACATTTGCTTTATCAACCGAACATAATTTTTTGCGTCTTGTTCTTGCAGCTTCAAAAGCTTTACGGCCAATTCTTTCTACTTCAAAACGGCTGTATTCTGCTACATCAAATGCGGTATTGCCATCATTCTTTCTGCCCTTTTCGCCAAAATAAATATCACCTGTCAGCTCCCTGAAAAATAAAATATCAGCGCCTTTTAAAATTTCAGGTTTAATACTGGAGGCGCCCAGTAATTCATCAAATAATTTAATTGGGCGAAGGTTGGCATACAAACCCAATTCTTTTCTCATCTTCAGCAAACCCTGTTCAGGCCTCACTTTGGCTGAAGGATCATTGTCATACTTGGGATGACCTACGGCACCGAATAATACCGCATCTGACTTACGCATTTTTTCCAACGATGCATCAGGCAAAGGGTTGCCAGTTGCTTCAATGGCCACGTGACCAATCAACGCTTCATCGTAGGTAAACTCATGACCAAACCTGGCCGCTATTTTATCCAACACTTTTTTTCCAACCAAAGTAACTTCCTGTCCTATTCCATCTCCGGGAACAACAAGAATGTGCTTTTTCGCCATAGTTATTTTTTTTATTACTCGAATTTTAAAGTACCAATTACACGAATTATTTTTACAGAAACTTTTAAATACTTGTTATACGAATTTTAGAAGGCAGTTTTTTCGTAGCAATTAGTAGCCAATCAAATTTGCAATCGCCCACTTATAACTCATCACTCATACCTTATAACTAAATTAAATGCTGTTCAGCATTTTTTCCGTTGCCTTTATCGCTGCTACTGTTTGATCACTGTCCAGGCCCCGGGTTTTAAATTCCTTTCCGTTGTGCAGCCAGGTAATGATTGTTTCACACAACGCATCCGACTTGCCGCCGGGCGGAATGCGCACCGTATAATCTGCCAATACCGGCAATTCGCTTTTCTTTTGTTTATATATTTTTTTAAGGGCATTTACAAAGGCATCGTATTGTCCATCACCTTGTGCATGTTCCTCAAACAATTCACCATTGATGGCAATATGCAGCGTAACCGATGGCTTTAAATTCTTTGAATGCGTAAGTACATAATTTTTTATCTGTACTTTTTGTTCAATGCTATTGCTGTCTAAAACATCAGAAATTATATAGGGTAAATCTGCCTGGGTAACCATTTCTTTTCTGTCCCCCAGTTCAATTACCCGCTGCGTAACTTTCTTTAAATCTTCATCAGACAATTGAATTCCCAACTGCTGCAGGTTATTGTCTATATTGGCTTTGCCACTGGTTTTGCCCAATGCGTATTTGCGCTGGCGACCAAATCGTTCCGGCATCAGGTCGTTGTAATAGAGGTTATTTTTTTTATCACCATCGGCATGTATACCCGCTGTTTGGGTAAATACATTTTCACCCACAACTGGTTTGTTGGCAGAGATTCTGAAACCAGAAAAAGCTTCTACCAGTTTGCTTACGCTGTACAAAGATTTTTCTGAAACACCCGTTTTTACCGTTGGCATAAAATCATTTAGCACTGCTATAGCACTCGCCAGTGGCGCATTGCCGGCCCGCTCCCCCATTCCGTTTACAGTCAGGTGAAGCCCGTGCGCACCAGCTTTCACCGCTTCCATCACATTTGCGATGCTTAAATCATAATCGTTATGTGCGTGAAAATCAAAATGCAATTGCGGGTAACGGTTCACCAGTTCTGATACATATTCAAATGTTTCAGACGGAATCAACACACCCAATGTATCGGGCAACAAAACCCGCTTGATGGGTTGGTTTTGTAAAAAATCAAGGTATTGCAGCACATATTCTTTTGAATTACGCATGCCGTTACTCCAGTCTTCCAGGTAAACATTGCATTGCAACCCTTTTTCAACTGCAAGTGCAATCACAGCAGCTATCTCGCTAAAATGTTCCTGGGGCTTTTTCTTTAACTGGTGTGTGAGGTGATTGAGGGAGCCCTTGGTTAACAGGTTCATTACTTTAGCCCCTGCTTCAATCATCCACCTTACAGAAGTATCACCATCCACAAATGTCAATACTTCTACTTTACCGAGATAACCATTAGCCGCGGCCCAATCCGTTATTTTTTTAACCGCCTGAAACTCTCCTTCCGATACCCTTGCCGAAGCAATTTCAATCCTGTCAACCTTTACTTCGGTTAACAACAATTGAGCGATGGTTAATTTTTCGGAAGCAGAAAACGACACACCGCTGGTTTGTTCGCCATCCCGAAGCGTTGTGTCCATTATTTCAATATGTCGTGGTATTTTTTTCAATTGATTACAGCGATGCTGGTAGATTATAACTGTCTAAAAAAAGAAACTGTACGAATGTTAACCAGCTGATTAAATAGCATGGATTTTGGCAAAACGCCCTATATCTTCTTTCATTGCCTGCAGGTAATCAATATCATCAAAGCCATTTAGCAGGTTGTGCTTTTTATAGCCATTGATGTTAAAAGATTCCTTTTCTCCTGTTGCTATAATTGTGATGGTTTGCTCTGGCAAACTAACTGTAAACTGGTTGTTGGGATTTGCTTCAATAGAAGTAAATATTTTAGCCAAAAATTCAGGACTTACCTGCACTGGCAATATGCCCATATTGATGGCATTGTTCTTAAAAATATCAGCAAAAAAACTGGATACCACACAGCGGAAACCATAATCATAAATAGCCCAGGCGGCATGTTCGCGGCTGCTGCCACTTCCAAAATTAGTACCACCTACCAATATTTTCCCGGTGTAGATGGGGTTGTTCAATACAAAATCCTGCTTGGGAGTATTGTCGGCATTGTACCGCCAGTCCCTGAAAAGATTATCCCCAAAAGCTTCTCTTTTAGTTGCTTTTAAAAACCTTGCGGGAATAATCTGGTCTGTATCTACATTTTCGATTGGTAATGGAACAGCAGTACTGGTGAGTTCGTTGAATTTATCGTAAGCCATAATTCTAATTGATAATTAATAATTGATAATTAATAATGCAATGCAAATATTACATTAGGTCTCTTGGGTCGGTTACGTATCCTGTAACGGCAGCGGCGGCGGCTACTAACGGACTTGCCAGCAGCGTACGACTTCCAGGTCCTTGCCTTCCCTCAAAATTACGGTTGCTGGTACTTACAGCATATTTACCTGCTGGCACTTTATCATCGTTCATAGCCAAACAGGCAGAGCAGCCAGGTTGGCGCAAAGCGAAACCTGCTTCGGTTAAAATATCCAATATCCCTTCTTCTTTAATTTGCGATTCAACAATATGTGATCCCGGCACTACCCATGCGGTAACATGCGCCGCTTTTTTACGCCCTTTTACGATGGATGCAAAAGCCCTGAAATCTTCAATGCGGCCGTTGGTACAACTACCAATAAAAACATAATCTACTTTTTTTCCAATCATCTGATCCTGCTCATGAAAGCCCATATAATTCAGGGATTTTTCATAAGTGGCGGCACCGCCTTTTAAATCAGCTCCCTTAGGAATTGATTTTGAAATACCCATGCCCATACCCGGGTTGGTACCATAAGTAATCATAGGTTCAATATCCGCAGCATCAAAATTATATTCTACGTCAAAGGTTGAACTCTCATCCGTTTTAAGGGTTTTCCAATAAGCAAGGGCTTTATCCCAGGCTGCTCCTTTTGGCGCCAGTTCACGTCCATTAATATAGGTAAATGTTGTTTCATCAGGAGCAATCATTCCTCCACGTGCGCCCATTTCAATACTCATATTGCAAACCGTCATACGGCCTTCCATGCTCATTTTTTCAAATACATCTCCGGCATATTCAACAAAATAGCCGGTAGCGCCGGCAGTAGTTAATTTAGAGATAATATATAACGTTACGTCTTTCGGTGTTACCGCTTTTCCCAATGTTCCATTTACATTGATGCGCATTTTAAGCGGCTTCGGTTGCATGATACATTGAGATGACAAAACCATTTCCACTTCGGAGGTGCCGATTCCAAATGCAATGGCACCAAAAGCACCGTGCGTAGAAGTATGTGAATCACCACAAACAATTGTCATGCCTGGAAGCGTAATGCCATTTTCTGGTCCTACTACGTGTACAATACCATTTTTGGGATTGCCTAATCCCCAATGCGAAATGCCGTATTTGGCAGAGTTTTGTTCCAGCGCTTTTAACTGGTTGGCAGATAAAGGATCTTCTACAGGTAAATGCTGATTGATGGTAGGTGTATTGTGATCGGCAGTAGCAAAAGTATGTTCAGGAAACATCACTTTTATACCGCGATTCTCAAGGCCCAAAAAAGCAACCGGGCTGGTCACTTCATGGATAAAATGCCTGTCAATAAAGAAAACATCGGGTCCATCATCGATACTTCTCACCACATGTGCGTCCCACACTTTATCAAACAAGGTAGTTGGCTTATTACTCATTGTAAATGTATTTTTTGAATTATTTTGCAAATATCCATTGTTATGAGGTAAAAATTGCAAAAACAAAGATAAATCTGCACCAGAGTTGAACAAAAACTTCGAAATAATTATAAAATTGAGATTTTTTCTTATTTCAGATAATCGAAGGAAAATAAATAGACCAACAATAGGCGAGGTAAAAAACAGGGCTTTTTCTACTGCTATGTTCTTCAATAATCACGCTTACATACCCGCATTTTTTTAATACAACCTTTGCCTGCAGCGATTTTTGAGCAACCTCCTGGCAACGCCTTTATACCCTATTTTTTTATGTGTGCGATTTTTGTAACGATTTGTTATTGCTCCAAAAACAT
>JANYFI010000594.1 GCA_025362765.1 Ferruginibacter sp.
GGGCGTTACAGAAGCAGGCGATGGAGAAGATGGCAGAATAAAATCAGCCATTGGGATCGGTACTTTGCTGGAAGACGGTATTGGTGATACTATCCGGGTAAGCCTTACGGAAGATCCTGAGTTTGAAATTCCCGTTTGCAAGGATTTGGTAAAAAGGTATAGTCGTTTCTCCAACGTTGTAAATAATACAAACGAACAACAAAACATACAGCTTCCATATTCACCTTTTGCATACCAGCGCAGGAATACCAACCAGGTTACAATTATGGGTAATAAACATGTGCCGGTTGTGGTGGCTGATTTTATGCTGGATAAAACCATTGACTATGCAGATTTACAGGCCATTGGGTACGTCTATAATTCCGTCACAGATAAATGGGCTATAGGCGATGCGGCGGCCGACTATATTTACACCGGAAATAAAAAAATAGGGTTTTCCTTACCTGGCACTTTGCAAATAATTTGTGATTATGCTACCTGGTTAACTGTTGCGGATGATATAAAATACTTTCCCCTTTTTCAGGGAGAAGAATACCTGCATGCCGGAAGAAAATCCGGCACTATCAATTTTATTACTGCGGATGCTACCCATATTTCTGCTGCATTCCTGGCTACAATAAAATCAGATGCTACAGTGGTATTGTGCTTATATGCTACAGCTGTGAATGCCATGCAGACTGTAAGAAATTGTATTGCTAAATTAATGCATCAGCAAATTCATTGCCCCGTAATAGTTGCTGTTGAAAGCCACGACACCTCTATTGATGAACAGCTGATTCATTTTAGTACCGAAGCCGGGGCGTTGTTTTTAGATGGCATGGGCGATGGAATCTGGCTAATGAATGATCCACAGGAATTAATCAACCGGCAGGTATCAGGCAGAACTTACCTGCCAACCAACAACAATCACCAGTTTATTAATAATACCTCATTTTCCATTTTGCAGGCGGTGCGTACCAGGATATCAAAAACTGAGTATATCAGTTGCCCAAGTTGTGGCCGCACTTTATTCGACCTGCAGGAAACTACCGGAAAAATCCGGGCTGTTACCAATCATTTAAAAGGATTAAAAATTGCCATCATGGGCTGCATAGTAAATGGCCCCGGCGAAATGGCCGATGCCGATTTTGGTTATGTAGGCAGCGGCGTTGGAAAGATTACACTATACCGTGGAAAGGAAGTGGTGAAAAGGAATATTGATAGCACCATTGCAGTTGGCGAACTGATAAATTTATTAAAAGAAAGCGACGTGTGGGTTGAGCCTACGTAATAGCTTGTTCTATTTTACCCTTCCTTAATACAGGCACGGACATCATTGCACTTGCATCCCGATAATCGATTAATATTTTTTCTCCCGATTTTTCGAAACGGTAATTTTTGCCGGTAATTCTACCTGTTACAGTTAAAGCCGTTTTGCCCGTGTATTCAAAATAAATATTGGGCCACATTTTTTTTCCTTGTGTTGGAATATTGCTTGGGTTACCGATTGTAAAATGCTGCTGCCCCGAAGGGTAATCGTTTCTTTTGTTTCCACAGTTGCACATATTTATTGTTTATTATTTTATCAAATTAGTTTAGTTGCATTGATGGTGTTTGTATCAATCTTCTTTATAATGCGGTATATCATCCTTGTTTTTATTGGTAGTGGCTTGTTCTAACAAACAGGCAGCTCCCGATAGGGCTCCCCAGTACAATAATTTTTCGCACCAGTTATTTCCCTGCCACAAACCAAAAGGCAGGGCCACCCATACGCTTACACAATAAAAGCAGTCGAGCAGGCTCCCAAAGAAGCCTGCTCCTGCTTTTTTCCTGATGAGATAGATGATGTTGAAAGGGCCGTCTTCCTTAGCAAATAAATGAGTAAAACGCCAAACGGCTAAAGCAATTATTACAAATAAAAAAATACTCATTATTGGTTTATTACAGTTTTCAACAAACAATATCTATGGCTCTAATGCAAAGGCCGCTACCATGCCCGAGTCTTTACCACTAATACGTGAAGTTCCATCTGTTGCCATTGCAATTACAGATAATGTTTCTGCAAAAGCAGCTTTACCCGTTCCTGCATTATAACAGCTTTTTGAGGGATCCGATGGATTGTCTAATAATTGCGATGGTGTAAAGTGCTTGTCGTATATACCACTGCTTAAAGTATATCCCGAGGCACTGTCAATTACCATTCCGCTTGCATCGGCAATGGCCACATCGCCACAAGTACCCTTGTTAACCCCAAAACTAAATACTGCAAAATTATTGGGATGTGTAGCTTTAAAAGAAAGTTCCAAATCTGCTTCTACTCCGCCGGGTTTGTAACTTACAAAACCACAGCAGTCGATAGATGCAGGAAGACCATTTACATTAACCGTATAAATGGTCGAATCGCATGATGAATTATCAATCCTTACAAGCACCTTAAAAGCATTGGCAGTAGCGAAAGTAACGCCGTCTAATAATACATCGGGGGCATTGGTGCTAAGGCCTCCATCGTTGTAATCAGGAACTTTAAAAGTAGCTTTAGGAACATTGGTTAATAAATTACCCGCCTGGTCAAACAACTCTAATTTAAATTCATACAACCCATCTTCCGCAGGGTGGCCCGGCAGTGCATTGTTAATGAACTCTGTTGCAGATGCTGTATTAACCCCAATGGTATGCGTATTGTAAGTGTTCTCTCCCCATGCAGGGCTCATTTCCGGAACAGAAAATGGAGCCATGTTTGGTTGAAAGGGTGGAACGATATAGAGGTCGTCGTTTGCCCCTACTGTAAATGGCCCTAGTTTTACATTGTTGTATCCAATCTGCTGATCTCCATTGCTATCAATATAAATAAAACTGTATTGTTTGTTTTCAATGTTGTTCAGGTGTTTAGGGATGCTGCCAACCGATGTAAGATCTGCATGGGCAACCTGTTTGTAACTCCATCGATAATAATAAATACCTGCATTAGGCAAGTCGCTGCCAAAGCCCATATAAAAATTTAGGCCTGCACCAAATGGGCGTTTATAATCACCCACAGTTGTGCTAAAGAAACTATCGCCATACGCTGCAGCATCCGTTAACCCTATTCGGTTATATGGTATCGTTTGGCCTGGAGGAGGTTGCGATATAAACGCTGATTGATTGATATGAGATACACTGGTTGCACCAATAGACCTGACCCATACCAACTCACCGGGTAATGGACAATTACAACAACAGTCTCCCGGCACTCTTGGATCGGTTATATGAATATTGATATTGGTGCCACAGGCATAATCCCAATAAGTGTTACAAGGTATGGGAGGATTATATACAACCGTCCATACACCATTAATCAAATATTCTACCCAGATATAAATATCGGGTTTGTCGCCAAAGCACCAATACGAAACATTGGTATCAAACCGGCCATTCGCATCAGTGTAAACAACGGCACGTTCAGTGCAACGATAAAAATAGGGCCACCACCAAGGCCACAAACAAAACCAAG